>JAJAYN010000396.1 GCA_026786225.1 Burkholderiales bacterium
GCCATGCAGCAATAGCCATTGGCCAGCATTTTTTAACTGAAGGAGGCCCGATGGGTGCCTACATTGTTCGACGACTCTGGCAGATGATTCCTACCCTTGCGGGTGTCGTTCTGCTGATATTTTTTCTGTTTAACTGGGTCGGCGGCGATCCCGCGCTGGTGTTGGCGGGCAAGATCACCAATGCCGAGCAGATTGAGAATATTCGCAAGCAGTTAGGCGTCGACCAACCCTATTGGTACCAGCTTTGGGTGTTCGTCAAACAGATTGTGACATTTGATTTTGGACGCTCGTGGGCAACCAACGAGGCGGTATCAAACATTCTCATCACCCGTGTCGGACCGACGCTCACTATCATGATTCCGGTGCTGTTGCTCGAAACCATGATCGGTGTGGTTCTCGCCGTCGGTGTGGCTTACGTTCGCGGCACGTTGACTGATCGCGCAATCATGATGATCTGTACCGTGGCCATGTCGATTTCATTTCTGGTCTACATCATTCTCGCCCAGTACATCTTCGGCTTCCAATTGGGCTGGTTTCCAGTGCAGGGATGGAGCGACAGCTTCGCAAAAAATATTGTCACCTACGCGCCATTGCCGATCTTGCTTGCGGTATTTGTCGGTTTGGCCCCGGCACTCAGGTTGTACCGCAGCTTCTTCCTTGATGAAGTCAACCAGGATTACGTGCGCACAGCGCGCGCCAAGGGCTTGAGCGAAAAGACCGTAATGATGAAGCACGTGTTGCGCAATGCCATGATTCCGATTCTGACCAACGTCGGCATTTCGCTCCCGGGAATATTTGTTGGTTCCTTCCTGCTGGAAACTTTCTTCTCAATCCCAGGCTTGGGCCGGGAGATTTTGACGGCAGTGAATCGATCCGACTTTCCCGTGATCAAAGCGGCAACCGTCTATCTGGCGGTAGTTACGATGGTGGTTAACCTCGCGGTCGATGTGCTCTACAAAGCCGTCGATCCACGCGTTGTTCTGAAATAAGGGATGCCAATATGAGTGCCGTTTTGACTAGCAATACAACTGCTGCGCCCCTCCATCAAGCCTCACCTGGGTTGTGGACCTTGGCGTGGCGCAGGCTCAAGCGCGACAAGGTGGGCATGGTCTCGCTTGTCGTGGTGTTGTTTTTCCTGCTGATGATTGCCGGCTCCTATTTTGGCCTTATCGCCAAAAACTGGTCCAAGGAAGTTGGTGTCTCGTATGCCAATCCTTCCTTTCTCGCCGGTGCCGTGAATCTTGAAGCGGCAAAGTCTGAAACCAAGGAAGGTGTAGCCAAGGTTCCGTATGTTGATCTTTCGGATATCGATCCATTGGCGCCACGCTATAAAGAGTGGGAAGAACGCACCGCCAAAATAAAGGTTACGGAAACGCCACGCGCGGACACACTGCCGTTCGGGGGCGATAAATGGGGCCGCGATGTTGTGCAAAAAGCGGTCAAGGGTGCACAGACTTCCATTTTTGTTGGCCTTATCGCGGCACTTATCGCAACGATTATTGGCACGGTCCTTGGCGCGCTCTCAGGTTATTTGGGGGGCAAGGTCGGCGATTTCATGGAGTGGTTTTATAACGTCTTTAGTTCCATTCCATACATCTTGTTGATCCTCGCGTTCGCCGCCGTGTTTGCAAGTTCACCCGCAATGGCTGACTTTCGTGGTGTGCCGATGGTCATTGCCATCCTTGGACTCACTGGCTGGACCGGAATTTACCGATTGATTCGTGCTGAATTCATCAAACACGGTTCACGTGAATACGTGAAGGCAGCGGAGGCAATCGGCGCATCGCACTCACGCCGCATGTTCGTACACATTCTGCCGAACGTGAGCCACGTGTGTCTGGTGCAGCTTTCGCAGCACGTGGTGCAGTTCATTAAAGCCGAGGTCATACTTTCCTATCTCGGTCTGGGCGTACCCGTTGACTCTGTTTCCTGGGGCACGATGCTTGCGGAAGCGCAGAGCGAACTGGTGATTGGCAAATGGTGGCAACTGGCGGCTGCAGGGATTTCCATGGCGATTCTGGTGACAGCTTTTTCCATGCTCACCGATTCGTTGCGCGATGCGCTCGATCCCAAGATTAAATAAGCCGGGGCCTACAAATGGAAAACATCCTTCAAGTCAAAGATCTTAACGTAAAGTTCCGTCTCGATGGCGGCACGATTTTCGAGGCCGTTAAAGGTACGTCTTTCAATATTCCGCGCAATTCAACCGTCGCTCTGGTCGGTGAATCGGGAAGCGGAAAATCGGTTTCGGCGATGTCGATCGTGCGCTTGTTGCCACGAGAACAAGCCATTATGTCGCCGGGCAGCGAAGTACTTTTCAATGGCGAAAACCTGCTCAAAGCCAGCGATGCGCGCATGCGCGAAATTCGCGGTAAAGATATTTCGGTGATTTTCCAGGAGCCGATGTCGTCGCTGAACCCGGTGTTCTCAGTCGGCAATCAGGTGTCTGAAGTACTGCGACTGCATATGGGCATGACCAAGGCGCAGGCATGGACCAGATCGGAGGAGTTGCTGAACGAGGTCGGCATTCCAAATCCGAAATTGCGAATGAATTCATATCCGCACGAATTATCCGGCGGGCAGCAGCAACGCGTGATGATTGCGATGGCAATTGCCTGCGAACCGAAACTGCTGATTGCCGACGAACCAACCACAGCGTTGGACGTAACCATCCAGAAGCAGATTCTTGATCTCATCGCAAAACTCCAGGCCTCACACCATATGTCGGTACTGTTTATCACGCACGATCTTGCCGTCGTTGGTGAAATTGCCGATACGGTAGTGGTAATGCAAAATGGCGAAATAAAGGAGCAGGGGACAGCCAAGCAAATTTTCGAATCGCCCCAACATCCTTATACCAAGGCACTCCTCATGTGTCGTCCTAACGTGAGCAAGCGACCGATGCGGTTACCTGTCATTGAAGACTTTATGGGCGCAGCCGGCTTGCAGCCCGAGCATCTATCCGAACGCCATCGTGGCTATGCAGCCGATGATGAGATCGTTTTGGAAGTCAAAAATCTTTCCAAGCATTTCCAATTGAAAGAAGGTCTGTTCAAGAAACGTGATGTACCTGCGGTCAAAGGCGCGACCTTCAAGTTGGCGCGCGGCAAAACGCTTGGACTAGTCGGTGAATCTGGATCCGGCAAGACAACTGTGGGCCTGACGCTGATGCGTTTGCATGCTGCGAGCGGCGGCGAAGTACTGTTTGATGGCGTCGACTTGCTGAAGCTTTCTGAAAAGGATTTCCTGAAGTACAAGCGCCGCATCCAGATCGTGTTCCAGAATCCGTACGCCTCTCTCAACCCGCGCTTCACCGTCGGCCAGATTTTGCTTGAGCCAATGACGATTCATCAGATCGGCAAGGACGAACAGGAACGGGTGCAGATGGCGATGGCTTTGCTGAAACGCGTCGGCATGCCTGAGGTTTCTTTTTATAAATATCCGCACGAATTTTCAGGCGGCCAGCGCCAGCGCATCGCGATCGCACGCTGCCTAACTATGAAACCCGATGTATTGATCTGCGACGAGTCCGTTTCTGCGCTCGACGTGTCAGTCCAAGCGCAGGTGCTAAATCTTCTGCAGGATTTGCAGGACGAATACAAGATGAGCTACATCTTCATTTCGCATGATCTTGCAGTCGTGAAATACATTTCCGACCAGGTCATGGTCATGTCGGGAGGTGACGTCGTCGAAGTCGCCAACTCGGACGAAATTTACCTTAATCCAAAGCAGGAATACACGAAAAAATTGCTGGGCTCAATCCCCAAAGGATGGCAGGCAGAAAAAGCTGCGTGACACGCAGATTTTCAGAAAAAAAGCCCGCTGGTTTGAATGACCAGCGGGCTTTTTGTTTGTCTCAGCGTTTTGAGTGGTGGACTTATCACGAGTCCGCAAGGGTTAATACGGTTGTCTTTGAATAGTCTTTACC
>JAJAYN010000397.1 GCA_026786225.1 Burkholderiales bacterium
AAGGTTTTCCAGTTGAAGTTGTATTCGGTGACTTCGACTTTATTGAGTATGTGGCCGGTGAAATCGAGATCCTTCACACAGCCAAGGCGACTGAGATCGCCAGCGATATCGCGCGGCCCCTGGAACAGCATGCCATTCCAATTTTGCAATTTCTTTTTGGGCAGATTGAGGCAAGGCTGCTGTGGAAAATGCGGCGCACCGAGCAATTTGCCGCTACCGTCATAGGTCCAGCGATGCAGAGGGCAAACGATATTGCCACTCAGCAATTGACCCGCGCCTTTGAGCATGACCGCCTGACGATGGCGGCAAATATTGGAAATCATATTGATACCGACGCCGTCGTTGACTAGCGCCCATGCGTCATTGGTCATTTCGAGCGCGCGATAGTCGCACGCGTTGGGCGCCATCAATTCGTGGCCGACATAACCCGGGCCGTTTTTGAAAAAAACGTCCATCTCACGCGCATAAATGGCGTGATCAAAATACCAGCTGACAGGTAATTGCGTCGTGACGGGAGCAAGCTCTCGCGCACCGAGCAGTTCGGACATCGTCCTTACCCCCAATGTATCCGCGACAAAAGGCGCGGATAGTCCAAAGTAAAAACACCTGGGCGATCGAGTTTGTTAGCTGTCAACCCAGATTTCCATTAGGCGCACTTTCAGCGCTGCACGGCTGCTGGCGGATCATTTTCGGACATTTGTCATGCTCCTTCGTCGTCCATAGCGGTGCTATGAACTTCTCACGACCCTGCCAACTGCCTCGAAAATGACCTCGCCATCATCCCGCGCCCTAATGGAAATCTGGGTTTAACTCCACAGACTCCGTCCCGTAAAACGAATCTTCTAGCGAAGACCCACGAAAAGGAAACGGGAGTGTGCCCCAACGGGCTCGAAAGGGCAAGGATTTTTGCCGGTTTTTGCGGTCACTTCACAGACGACAAGGGTGCGTTATATAAGCCGGAAATCCCTGATTCTGCTATGATTTCAGACTGTCTACATCACGCTGCGCTGCCGTTTCGCGGGTGTCGCAAAAAAAGTCTGAAACACACTGTATTCCATGGCCAAAACTCCGCTACCTGTACCGAAGAATTTCGAAGCCGCGCTGGCCGAACTGGACCTGCTCGTCGAAAAAATGGAAAACGGTCAGCTTCCGCTTGAAGAATCGCTCACGTCTTATCAGCGTGGCACCGAACTGCTCAAGTTTTGCGAGGGCGTGCTCAAAGACGCCGAACAAAAGATAAAAGTGCTCGATGGCGGCGAACTTAAAGATTTCACCCCTTAAGCCGATGTCTGATTTTCAGGACTGGGCCCGCACCGTCGCGCTCGAGATGGAGCACGCGCTGGAGTCCCTGCTGCCCGCGGCCAATACCGAACCGGCCAGATTGCACGACGCCATGCGTTACGCGACGCTCGGTGGCGGCAAGCGGGTGCGGGCCATGTTGGCGTTTGCGGCGGGTTTGGTGTCAGGGGCTGATCCGAAACGCATAAAAATCGTGGCCGCCGCCGTGGAGATGATCCATGCCTATTCGCTCGCCCACGATGATTTGCCGAGCATGGATAACGATGTCCTGCGGCGTGGTAAGCCAACCTGCCATGTTGAGTTTGACGAAGCCACCGCGCTGCTCGCGGGGGACGCCCTGCAGGCGCTGGCCTTCGAGCTAATGGCGACCCATCGCCTTGCCGAGTCGACTGAGACGCAAGTCAGGATGCAGCAATTGTTCGCCCGTGCCTGTGGTTCGCATGGGATGGCGGGCGGGCAGGCCATCGACCTGGCCAATGTCGGAAAGCAAATCACCTTGCCTGAGCTGGAATTCATGCATATTCTCAAGACCGGTGCGCTGATACGTGCGTCGGTCCTGCTTGGTGCAGATTGCGGCAAACCGCTTGGTGACGCGGAAATCGCGCATCTGGATCGCTATGGCAAGTTGGTCGGGTTGGCATTTCAGGTAGTGGACGATATTCTCGATTGCGAGTCTAATACCGAGAAGCTCGGCAAGACGGCAGGCAAAGATCAGGATGCCAACAAGCCGACGTATGTGAGTCTGATGGGGCTTATGCCGGCCAGGAAATTTGCAGCAGAATTACTGGGGGACGCGCTCGATGCCGTGGCAGGTTTTGGCGAGAATGCTTTGCGCTTGCGCCAATTGGCAAAGTTTATCGTCGAGCGGCAACACTGAGAGTCGCCGTAGAAATCCATGAATAAATATCCGCTGCTCGATAAGATTGACTACCCCGCTGACTTGCGTCGACTGGATCGTCGTGACCTTGCGCCGCTGGCGAAGGAACTGCGCGAATACATCGTCGAATCGGTGTCCTCGACAGGCGGGCACTTTTCATCGAATCTCGGTACGGTTGAGCTCACCATTGCGCTGCACTATGTGTTCAATACGCCGGAAGATCGACTGGTGTGGGACGTCGGTCACCAGACCTACGGCCACAAGATTCTCACCGGGCGCAAAGCCGGCATGCCCAAGCTGCGCCAGAAAGGCGGCATCGCCGGGTTTCCGCGCCGCGAGGAGAGTATTTACGACACCTTTGGCACGGCGCATTCCTCGACATCCATTTCTGCCGCACTCGGCATGGCGGTCGCGGCGCGTTTGAGTGGTTCTACGCGCCAAGCCGTGGCCATCATTGGCGACGGCGCGATCACCGGTGGCATGGCCTTTGAGGCAATGAACAACGTGGGCCGCGAAAATGTAATCGTCATTCTGAATGACAACGACATGTCGATTTCGGAAAGCATCGGCGCGCTCAATAACTATCTGTCCAAGCTCATGTCGGGGCGGTTTTACGCCAACACCAAAAAAACGGCCGAAAAAATTCTTTCCGCCACACCCACGTTTATGGAAATCGCCAAACGTGTGGAAGAGCATGCAAAAGGCATGATCACGCCATCGATCATGTTTGAGGAGTTCGGCTTCAATTACACCGGACCCATCGATGGGCATAACGTCGAAGTACTGGTCGATACGCTAAAAAATATCAGCAAGCTCGATGGCCCGCAGTTTTTACACATTGCCACCCGCAAAGGGCAGGGCTACAAGCTTGCCGAAGAAGATCCGATTCACTATCACGCCGCATCGGGCAAATTCGACCCCAAGATTGGCATCACCAAGCCGGTGCCGGTCGCTGATGTGAAGCCCAAACCAACCTACACACAAATTTTTGGCGAGTGGTTGTGCGATATGGCACGTGCCGATAAACGCATGGTCGGCATCACGCCGGCAATGCGCGAAGGTTCTGGCATGGTCAAGTTTTCGCAAGATTTTCCGGATCGCTATTTCGACGTGGCCATCGCCGAGCAGCACGCGGTGACGTTCGCAGCCGGTCTTGCAGCCGACGGCATGAAGCCGGTGCTGGCGATTTATTCCACGTTTCTCCAGCGCGGTTACGACCAGTTGATTCACGACGTGGCCATCCAGAACCTGCCCGTCGTATTTGCACTGGATCGTGGCGGCCTGGTCGGTGCAGATGGCCCCACCCATCACGGCGCATTTGATCTTTCCTATCTGCGCTGCATTCCAAATATCACCGTGATGACGCCGGCCGATGAAAATGAATGCCGGCAGATGCTCTATACCGGCATGACGCTGGACTCTCCGTCTGCTGTGCGCTACCCGCGTGGTGCCGGCCCCGGCGTGGCCATCGAAAAAGAAATGACGGCGCTACCGATCGGCAAAGGTGTGGTGGTGCGTGAATTCAAAGGCTTCGATGCGCGGCGCGTCGCCATTCTGGCTTTCGGTTCGATGGTCAAGCCCGCCACCGACGCCGCCGAAGAGCTCAATGCGACAGCGGCCAATATGCGCTTCGTGAAGCCTATCGATCACGAGCTGATCTTCAAGCTCGCCACCACACACGACTACCTCGTCACAGTCGAGGAAAACGTCGTGATGGGTGGTGCCGGCAGCGCCGTGGCGGAGTCATTGGCCGCGCAGGATTTGAGCATCCCGATGCTGCACCTTGGTCTCCCGGACCAGTTTGTCGAGCACGGCGATCCTGCGACATTGCTGGCCGATTGCGGGCTAAATCGCGAAGGCATTGTCAGGTCCGTGCGTGCATGGCTCGCAAGAACGGCGACTTCGGTCGCAACCAAAAAAGCCGTTAGCTAATCGCGCTGCCATGTCAGCAGCGCATTCTTGTTTCTTGACCCAGGTGATTACGATGAAATTTCATGCACTCAGTTTTGCAATTGCGTTGATCTCGTTCCCGGTGTTTGCGCAAACACCGTCCAACCTTTCGCCACCGACGATGATCGCAGCACCGGAAAAGACGCCGGTCGTCAAACACAGCTGCGTGAAGCCCGGTGAATCACCGGGGCGTCTCGCCACCGCCAACCAGATGAAGAGTTTCAACGCAGACGTGAAGACTTATCTCGACTGCCTGCAAGCCTTCGTGAAGTCGCAGGGCGATGTCGTGAAAGCGCAGACCGAGTTGATGAAAGTACAAACCGAGATTGGCAACAATGCGGTCAAGGAGCACAACGACTACGTGGCTGAACTGAGCAAGAAGCAGGAAGCTGAATTGAGCAAAATGGAAGATGCAGAAAGAAACAAGAAGACCGACAGCGAGCTGAACAAGAATAAAATACAGCCGACGAAATAAATTTTGACGATGCACGCATGCGCGGCGGGTGGCAAGTAGCAAGTGGTGGTTGTTACTGACGCCGACGCGCATGGAGTGGAGCAACAGCGAAAAGTGTCGAACCGCCTGATCGAGCAGCTCGAAGCGTCACTTGAAATGGCACCAACTAGCGAGGGCGAAGGGTTAGCCGACCTGGTCCTCGATTTGATGGCGGGCGTGGCGAACGACCTGCCGGCGTTCCGCGCGTCGCGCGAAGATGCCGCGTCTGCATCGCCGCACATCGTCGCGGAAACGCGCATGACCCATGCACTTACGGCCAGCGTGACGTGATCGACCTATATACCAAACCGGTGATGCAGAAGCCCGCAATGCAATAACGCAACGTGCTCGAGTGTTTTCAGCTTGATGTGCAGATTTGAACGACGATGCATTGCCGGGAGATTGGATAGCTCAGGAAACGCGCGCAAGAACTTAAGATTTCCGGCCTGCCACTTTAAATCAAAGTGGCCCGTTGAGAAGTGGATCAGCAACAAGTCTAATGGCACGACGAGGTCATAGCC
>JAJAYN010000398.1 GCA_026786225.1 Burkholderiales bacterium
GAGATAGTCGTCGTGGCCGTCCTCCTCATCTATGCGGGCTTCATTTATCGCGAAGTGAAAATGCTGCGTGCTGCGCCGGTGGTCCTGCCCGCATACTGGTTCAACGCCGCGTCGGATGGCGGCCAGGTGCAGCGGGTACAGGCGCGGGGCAGCTGGGTGACAAAAGATGCGTCGCCTGAATTCCTGCACACCACGGCCATCGAGTGCGTCAAAGTCAAGATGCAATGCATGGAGTCCTCCGCTGTCGTCGCCGTCAACGACGGCAGATTTCTCGAGTCGATACAGACCTTGTACGACATCGAATCGTGGACCGACACCGAGATTCACACCAAGACCGATGTGCAACCGTGTGCCAATCGGACACTGACGCTGGATATCGCCAACAAGCAGGCGAAAAACGTGGTGTTGAACAAGCCGGGTACGCCATCGTGCAAATCCACCTCCGCTGAGGAACAGACCTTCAACCTGGTAACCGGGTTTCAGGTGAATGCGACGACCAGGAAGGTCAACTGATTCAATATTGTTCGCGGTTTGATCGCGCTTGAACGGTACCGACAACTTCGCAGAACCAGAAGTAAATCTCAAGCACTGGCGCGGCTTCCAGACCGTTTTCAGTCTGAAATCCGCGCCAGTACTAGTTGTTTGCTCTTGGGAACTTCTAGAAACCCCGAATCCGTTCGTCGTGAAACTTCGTCAAGTTCAGGACTAAAGGCATGTCGAACCACCGCCTTACTCAGTGGAATCAATATCTTGCATCACTACCCTTCGACAGGCTCAGGGCGAACGGGGATTTTTTAGCAGTTTCCCCTGATTTGCTGAGATATTGCCTACGGCAGATTCAGCGCTGCGCGTCGTCCTGACCCCGGCGGCATGCAGGTAAACGTCAGCGGCTGGCTGGCGCTGGGCAGATTGCGCAGCGCGGCTTCGGTCAGGCGTTCCCCTGTTTTCATTAGCCAGTTGCCGTCTGTTTGCATCAGGCCCGCCACATTCGCGCCGTCAATGCTCGCACGCACGATGAGGTCGCAGCTTGCTCTTGGCGCAGTGACAGCAGCTTCCGATTTGAGTAGCGACAATTGCGTTTCGACGGCCGCGTTGGTGTTGGGTCGCCACGTCACCTGCTGCCCGACGATGGGCGCAAGATCGCTGTCCATGGCCCACACAAATGCCGCAACCTGCGCGCGCGTGGTGGCAGCAGGCGCCGGGAAGTTGAACACCGGATCGCTCAGGAATGAATCCAGCGTATCGACACTGCCGTCGTGGGAAAAACCGAAGCCGCGAATTTGTGCGCCGCTTGCAGCACCGCCCGAAAGGCTAAAGCCGAACATCCCTGCCTTCTGGTAGACATTGCGCAACTGCGGCACTTTGAAGTTCTCGGTAATGCGCCCGCCCTCAAAAGACATGAGGCCCGCCGTTCCGAAACGGCCTGCCGCAGGATTCACGGTGTGACAGTTGTTGCAGCTTCCCAACAAAGTGATGCTGTTGGTATTGAAATAAATATCGCGTCCCGCCTGTTCCATCGCGTTGAGCCGATTGTTGAGTGCGCGTATCGGATTGGGCGGCATGGCGAGCGCCATCGCAAAGTCCGTAAAACTTTGCATCTGTGCAGCACTCAGTTCGGCTTCCCGTCCTACCAAGCCTACAAATGCGCTGCTGAATTCCTTGAACGAGGCCTCCTCGATCGACTCTAGTGATCCACGCACGGTTTGCCTGCTAACAGCGGTGCGATCGCCGCGCCAATGCATCGGCCCATTGCCGCGCATGCCGCGCAAGGTCTGCGTACCCATTGGACCCTTCATGGGATGAAACCGGAACGTCGTACGCGGCACCCCCGGTACGTACGCATTCGGATTGTCCTTGGTCACCTCGTCAGGGTTTCCCAGATCCCAGGCCAGGTGGTCCATATCGCCAAAGATGTGGCAACTCGCGCAAGAGGCGCTGCCGTTGGCCGACGAGTCGTTTGCGTCGTAAAGGAACCGGCGGCCGGCCCTGACCGCCGCGCTTTCGGGTGAAAACATCGGCAGGTTACCCAGCGACGTCTTTGTCGCCGTATCGATCTGGCTCACGCTGTGTGCAATGCGCGAATACACATACAGGCGCGATCCGCTGGCGTTCAACGCGAGGCCGGCCGGTCCGGCGGGCACGGAGATGTGCTGGCTGCTATCGGGCGTAAAACCATTGGGCGATAGCGAAGCGGTCGAAAGCGCGGCCACCTTGGCGGAGCCGAATGCGGCGGTGTACAGGATGCTGCCGTCATTACTGAACGCGAGCGCCGTTGGCTGCGCAAGACTCTTGGCTTTCGTCCCGGCGGGTGCCGCAGTGCCTTGGGGCAAAGAAAAATCGATGTGTGCATTGAGGTGCACCGCATCCACACGATTGGCGGCAACATTGACCACGCTAATGCGGCTTTCTGCAATGCGACCACGCACCGAAGTCGCTGCGCGACCTGGCCCCTCGAAGCGAATCTGGTTTTGCGCCTGCGTGTTGCTCGCGTATACCGCCCCGCTCAGCGGGTGCACGGCGAGATTGAACAGTGTGGTACCCACGCCACTGACCTGTGTGGTGACAGCCGGTATCGCCGCATTGGCATCGATGGCAAACAGATCGAAATCAGGCAGCGTGAATTTGACCTTTGCACTCCAGTCGGTACCCGCCTCGTCGCGCCATGCATTGCCGTCGAAACGCACGATCAAGCCGGTTCCGGGTGCGGTGATGTTTTCGATATTGCGGTTTGGCAGCGGTTTGCCCGTGCCGAGCGCGTCGCGATGCAGAACCGTGGTGCGATTGCCCGACATGAATGGTGCCGCGTAAACCTTGCTGCCGTCGGCACTGACGGCGAGCGCACGCGGCGTATCGGCGAACAGCGTGAGTATCGTCAGCGGCTTGCCGTTTAGCGATTCGTCGAGCGCGTTGGCGTCAAATACCCACACGTCGGCGCGTCCCCTGCCCGGCGTGGAAAGGTCGGTACTGACAAAGCCCGGCCGATTCTGCCCGCGCGCGGCGGCGGTGATGAATGCACGGTCGCGATTGGCGCCGGCGAAAACGACATCGCGTGGTTCATCACCGACCAGTAGCGTACGCAATACCCGCGGTGTGCCGTCCAGGCGCACCACGCTCACCGAGTCGGAGAGATGGTTGACCACCCAGACCTCATTGCTGTTGCGCTCACTGACGGCGACCGGCTCCAGGCCCACGGCAACCGTGCTGGCCAAGCGTAAGGTGTCACCTTCCACGGCGTAAATTTCAAGACAATTTGCCGGCGCGTTTGTTACGTACAGGCGTTGTCCATCGGCCGATAACGTGATCGGCCTTACCGGTCCGCTCTCAAACACCGTCACCGAGCCGGGTGAAGCGTCGGCCGATACGGAGTCCGTGCCGGTGCCACATTGGAAAACCGGCCGTTGCAGGGTTATGCCCAACGACTGCTCGATCTGTGCGCCGTTCGCCTGTTGGGCCTTGAAGAAATCCAGCACGCGCCGGTTGTTGCCAGCAGAAAACTGATGCGCTGAAAAAGCGACGTTCATCTGACTCTGGATTTCCGCGCTGAACGGCTTTGATGCGTTTGGAATCAATGTGGCCGACAGGTTGGTCGCCGCGGCGCTCGTGGGATCACGGTTCTGGAAATCGTTTGCGTCCAGCAAACCGCCACTTTTGAACGCATTGTAAATATCAGTGGACGCCGCAGCGGAGACACCTGCAA
>JAJAYN010000399.1 GCA_026786225.1 Burkholderiales bacterium
CGCCATCCACTGCTCATTGGTTCTGTTAAAAGCAATATGGGACACCTTGAAGCTGCGTCAGGCGTTGCCGGGTTGGTCAAAGCTTTGTATTGTGTCCTGCACCGCGTCGTGCCGGCCACCATCGGCATCAACAACCCAAACCCCAATATTCACTTCGATGAATGGAATATCGAAGTTGCCCGAGAAAACACGCCGCTTAAAAAGAATGGCAAATTAATCGTCGGCACCAACTCTTTCGGCTTTGGTGGCGCAAATGCCCACGTTATCCTCGAAAGCTACGATAGCCCCCAAGGAAAAGCGCCTCGGCCAACGAATATTCACGATGTACCGATCGTCATTTCTGCGAAAAGCAATGCAGCACTCAAGGTGGCGGCGGCCGATTTTGCGGCGTTTATGATTGCCAGACCCCAAGTACCGCTGTACGACATTGCATTCAATACCTGCTTTGCGCGCGATTGGCACGACCATCGCGCGATCATGTTCGCACATTCCTCGGATTCAGTTATTGCTTCGCTACAGAATTTTGCATCCGGTACAGACAAGAACGGCGGAATGGATCAGGGCGTTGCGATCGAATCTGCCGTGGGCCCTGCGTTCATTTATTCAGGGAACGGATCTCAGTGGATAGGCATGGGCAAAACACTGCTCGCGGAAGATACAGTCTTTCGCAATGCTGTCCGTGAGGTAGATGTAATTTTCAGGCGGTTTGCAGACTATTCGCTCGAAGCGGAGTTGGCAGGCGATGTTGGTATTGGCGCTGACGTAAATCGCTACGAACGTACGGAAATCGCGCAGCCGGCACTGTTTGCGCTCCAGGTTGGTATTACGCAGATGCTTAGACAAAGGGGCATCATGCCGACTGCCGTTGCAGGGCATAGCGTGGGCGAAGTAGCTGCAGCGTGGGCATCTGGAGCGTTGTCATTGGCCGCCGCCGTAGAAGTCATTTATCACCGTAGCCAGCTTCAGGGACGGACTAAAGGACTCGGCGTAATGAGCGCGGTGCTCACCGATTCGAAGAAGACGGTCGCGCTAATTGAGGAATTGAACCTCGGCAGCACGGTAGTCGTGGCGGGTATCAATAGTGGCCGTGGCGTAACGGTTGCGGGTGCCGCTGATGCAATCGCGACTTTTGAGGGCGTTTTGGTGCAGCGTAGTATTCCATTCAAACGGCTCGATATCGACTATGGTTTTCATAGTCCGGCAATGGACGGGATTGAGCTGGATGTGCTGCATGCGCTGGCCAAATTGCGTCCAAGCGAAACCGCGATTCCATTTTTCTCGACGGTCACGGGCGAGTTGCTGGATGGACGCGAACTGCGCGCAGCGTACTGGTGGCACAACATCCGCCTGCCGGTTTTGTTTGCACAAGCAGTCAAAGGGCTTCAAGCCAAGGCTATCAATGTGTTCATTGAGATCGGTCCGCACGCCGTGTTGCGTGGGTATCTCAACGACGCAGTGAAGGAAAACGCAAAGGAAAGCGCGCAGCCAGGGCGAGTAATTACTACCCTCAGTCGAAATGAAGGGGCGCCACAACGCGTGTGGAGCGCCGCGAATCAAGCACTCATCACCGGCTGCGCGATTAACTGGACACAGTTGCTGCCTTGGCGGGGTCGATTCGTCGATCTTCCGAATTATCCCTGGCAGCGTGAGACACACTGGCATCCTGTTACCTCGCAATCAGGTGGCGTCCTCGCGCGTCGAAAGGACCACCCACTCCTCGGATACCGGTTGGCGCAGCATGAATTCACGTGGGAGAACGTTCTCGATACCAAGCAGTATCCGGCGCTGGCGGATCACGTCGTGGGAGATGCAACGGTGTTCCCTGGTTCGGGTTTCGTCGAATTGGCTATCGCGGCAGCATTGAAAACCTATGTTGGCGAAAGCGCTTCGATCGAGGAGCTCGAAATTCGCTCACCGCTAATTCTCAGTGATGAACACTCAAAGGTCGTCCGGGTTGCAATCGACCCGGCAGATGGCGGTCTAGTCGTTCGCGCGCGTGATCTTGGTGGCGATGAGACATGGGTTATTCATGCAGTGGGCAGGTTGCTGCGCGAACCCAGCCAGCACGTGTTTGACAAAGAGCATTTGGTGCTACCCGCGCGCGCGCCTGATTTCAATACCACGAGTCAACAGACGTTGACGATGGCCGCGGGCCTGCGATATGGGCCAGCGTTCAGCGCAATCCTGCATGGCTGGGTAAACAGGCGCACCGCGACTGCAGTATTCAAGATCCCTGCCAGCATTGCGGAGGAAGTTGGTCGAACGCATGTGCATCCTGCGCTGCTAGACTGTGCGTTCCAGTTAATCATTCAATTGTTGCGCGAACACCCGTCCACACAGGAAGCGGTGCGTAGTGGCCTCACCTTCGTGCCGACCAGAATTGAGCGAATTACTTATAGAGCGGGGTTGAGCGGAAATTCCGCGCAACCGGCGATGGCTCGCGCATCGCTACTGCGCTACACGCGTCAATCCATCGTCGCTGAATTTACTATTTTTGACGAGACAGGGCGCCCGTTCGCTTGCATGCAGGGCGTTCGTTTTCGTAGTATTCGCCTGCAAAGAAACGCAGCCGACCGCGTGAGGTTCCTCGGTGAAAGGGCGATTCCGGCACCACACAGACTTTCTTTAATTGCACCAGCTGCCCTGACCTTTGCCGAAGTGCATCTTGCCATGAACGAGACCATCAGGCGCTGTGCAGTGGCTGGAATTCATCGGCGATATATCGATGAGGTCGATCCGTTACTCGATGAGGTTTGTAGCCAGTTTGGCATCGGTGCCTTGCGCCTGTTAAGCGAGAACAATACCGACCTGCCGCATGCGCTTCTGGAAAAGCTATACACGGGCAGTCCGGATACAGCGCCATTCCTGCGGCACATCATCAGTGCCGCAAAGGATGATGGGTTCCTTGTAGATGCTGACGCGGGTTACCGTTTTTCAGCAACAGATTCTGGTCAACCACTGCCCGAGGCCATCTGGAACAGTCTGGTATCGGACTATCCGGATTGTTTTGATATCGTTCACCAGGTTGGCAGGGTTGGATACCATCTCGGCACTACCCTTCGTTACACGCCACCGACAGAATCGACTGTTCAACATGAACCACGACTTTCAGTTATCGCGCATGTGTTGGGCGCGCAGGGAAGGCAGCGAATTGGCGAAACTTTGCGCGATATGGTCGCGACAGCACAATCGCGACTGACTGACGATCAACGGTTAGGGGTAATAGAAATCAGCGAATCCCCTCCCCTGTTTGCGGCTGACATTTGCGCGGCAATTGACTTTGATTTTTGTGACTATCAATTTCTCACTCCATCTCCGGCGGCATTGCAACAGACGCTTCGCATGCAGGAGCGCTTTCCTCTCATCAAGGCTAGTCTGATTGCTGCGGACGAGGTGAAAGTCGACCCGACAATTCATCGGGCGCAACTCATTTTCCTTGCGCTGGACTTTACGACGCTTGACCGGGCGCTCCGGGCACTTGATGTTGCGCGCGAAAAGTTGGCCCCCGGTGGATCCATCATTGTGATCGGCATGCATCCCTCACGCTGGATCGATTTCACGTACGGTGAAAATGTCGAATGGTGGCGTCAAACTGCAGAAGGAAGCGTCGTATCGACGCAGCAATCTTCTCGCTTTTGGTTGCAGCAACTTTCGAAGCGAGGATTCGGAACGCCTTCGGAAATTGATTTTTCCTCTGACATCAAATGCGGTCCCTATTTGTTGCTGGCAGGCGCAAACGGTGGTGGAAATCGCCAACCAGTATCGACTCTTGAGCCGCATGACAGCCAATCCTGGCTTATTGTTGCTGATGCGACTGGGCACTCTGCCCGCGTTGCAGCGAAGGTGTCTGCGCGCCTTCGTGAGGCCGGGCATGCGGTCACGTGCACGACTAGTATAGATTCCGCGTCGTTGCGCGATACCTTTTTGCACATCCGTCGCGATATTGGTCATGTTGACGGCGTGTTGCATTTAGCAGGCCTCAAGTTACCCGAAAAGAATTTCCCCGCAATTGTTGAACTCGCCCATCACGAGGGACGTTGCCTTATCGCTCGCGCGATTGCGCAAGCAGGTGACGATTCAAAGACATCTCTTACATGTTGGATAGCGACATCTGGCGCAATGGCGACACTTCTACCTAGAGCCTCCCAAGGTGATGGGGTTGCCGATTTCGACTGGTCGGCCGATGCGATTCTGTGGGGTTGGGGACGCACGATGATGAATGAAGCCACTAACGTGGCTATCAAGCTAGTTGATTTGCCGGTACTTCGTGCAAAAGACGACCTGACTGACGCTCTCGCCAGAGAACTTATGCAGCCCGACGCAGAGTCTGAAATCATCCTCGGACTAAATGGCGCACGCTTTGTTCCGCGCATCGCGTTGGTACCGCATTTACAACCGTCTTCAAGATTGGCGTCTCACGGCAACGTACGTTCCGCAAGCGACGTCGTGGGGGGGGGCATAAAAAACAGTAAGGATTCAGCAACTACCCTTAAGCAAGATGTGACGATGCGCCTTGGCTTTGATTTTCCGGGCCAGTTAAGGAATTTACGCTGGGAGTCCCACGTACGCGTTTTGCCGCAACATGATGAAATTGAAGTCGAGGTACAAGCTACCGGGCTCAATTTCCGCGACATCATGTATGCGCTGGGACTACTTTCTGACGAAGCTATAGAAAATGGCTTTGCTGGCCCAACACTTGGCCTGGAATTTTCCGGTGTAGTACTTTCTGCGGGGCGCGACACGACAGGATTCTCTCCCGGTGACCGAGTCGTGGGATTCGGCCCATCCTGTTTCGCTAATCGTGTCATCACGAAATGGACGGCGCTTTCACATATTCCGCGCGGATTGTCATTTGAAGCAGCCGCAACGATTCCAAGCACGTTCTTCACCGTGTATTACTCGCTCCTTCATCTCGCTCAACTCGAACCGGGGGAGACAGTTTTGATTCACGGTGCGGCTGGAGGTGTTGGCATCGCGGCGATCCAGATTGCAAAGTGGCGTGGTGCCACAATTTTTGCCACAGCGGGTTCAGATGAAAAACGCGATTTTTTACGCTTGCTGGGTGTCGAGTACATATATGATTCCCGCACGTTAAGCTTTGCTGATGACATCCTCGCTGCCACGGATGGGCGCGGTGTCGATATCGTACTGAATTCCCTCGCGGGCGAAGCGATCAATCGCAATTTGCGCATTCTGAAACCGTTTGGGCGATTTATCGAGCTTGGCAAGCGCGATTACTATGAAAATACCAAGATTGGGCTGCGCCCATTCCGTAATAACATCAGCTATTTCGGGGTCGACGCAGATCAACTGATGAGCGAGAGACCGGCGCTTACGCGTCGTTTGTTCGGCGAAATGATGCGCTTGTTTGAAGAAGGTGTTTTACACCCCCTTCCCTACCACGCCTTCGAAGCAGAAGACATCGTCGATGCATTCCGCTACATGCAGCAAGCTCGACAGATCGGCAAGATTGTCATCACCTACCATCACGAAATCGTTCCGACACATGTCGCGCAACTCGTACCGTCGGTTGAGGGAATGGACGCGACCGCCGCATCGCTGCCGCAGCGACTCATACTCTCGGCAAATGCCGCCTATCTTGTTACCGGTGGCCTGACGGGGTTTGGTCTGAAATCTGCCGAGTGGCTCGCGTCGAAAGGTGCAAAGCATCTCGTTTTGGTCGGTCGCCGTGGCGCGGCTACGGACGAGGCTAGCGTCGCCATCGAAGCCCTTAAAGCGGCTGGGGTGGAGGTGTTCGCGGCAGCATGCGACGTAAGCGACGAAAAGGCGCTTTCAAAATTACTCGGTGAGATTGCCGTTGCGATGCCCCCCTTGAAAGGCATCATCCATGCTGCTGCCGTCATTGAGGACAGTTTGATTCGCAATGTTACTGCTGAGCAATTGCACAAGGTGCTCGCACCAAAGGTACTAGGGGCCCAGTACCTGCACGCACTTACGCTCGATTCGCAACTTGATTTGTTCGTACTTTTCTCATCAGCCACCACATTGTTCGGCAATCCAGGGCAAGGCAGCTACGTTGCGGCGAATGCGGCGCTGGAATCACTCGCTACCAGCCGTCGCAATGCGGGCTTGCCCGCGACGTGCGTGCGATGGGGTGCGATTGATGATGTAGGATTTCTGGCGCGAAACGAGAAACTCAAAGACGCGCTTCAGCATCGCATGGGCGGCACAGCGTTGCATTCCGAAGCGGCATTGGATGAGTTGGAGAATATGCTTCTTGCAAATCGATCCGGACTAGGCGTAATGGAGCTGGATTGGCGCGCACTAGCGCGCTTCCTACCCACGGCAGCCAGTCCGCGGTTCAACGACTTGGCCAAACTCGGCGGCGATGCGCAAGGTGAAGAAACCAACGCCGATGATATTCAGCGGTTGCTTGCCGAGTTGCCAGACGAGGCACTACTTCCAACGTTTATTGACATGATCAAGGTGGAAGTAGCAGAAATACTTCGTGCGTCCGTCGATAAACTCGACACTAATCAATCCATGTTTGAGATGGGTCTGGATTCATTGATGGGCGTCGAATTGGCGATTGCACTGGAGGGGAGGTTTGGTGTTCGCCTACCGGTAATGGCGCTAAGTGAAAGCCCCACAATTGCGAAGCTTGCCGCGCGCATGATCGCGCAATTACGCGGCACTGACGGCAATGCATCGGCGACGGGATCGGTGCCGCCAACACAAATTCAGCAAGTTCAGCAGCTTGTCACGCAGCACGCTGCCGGCGTTAGTGATGAGTCCGTCGAGGCGTTTATAAGCGAGATAGCAGCGGCCGACCCGGCGATACAACGGAGAATGATTCACTAACATGCGTCCAAAAACCATTTCCGGATTGACCGCACAGCTGAAGGACAAGCTGATCCAGCAGGCACTCGAACGCAGACTGCGACACGCCGCACAATCTGACAGCGCGCCGTTGAGCCTGGTCTCTGGTTTCGGCGCGACGGACAAAATCCCTGAACAGCACTATCGGTTTCATTTGCATCCCGGCTATCAGCAAATTCGGATCATGAATGATGGAGCCGCTCGTCTGGGGATTGGCAATCCATTTTTCAAACTACACGAGGGAACGGCCGGAAACACGACCGCCATTGGCGGTAAATCCTATATCAACTATGCTAGCTACAATTACCTTGGATTATCCGGGCATCCTGCAGTAATCGAAGCGGCAAAGACAGCGATTGATCGCTATGGCACTTCGGTTTCCGCCAGCAGACTGGTGTCAGGTGACCGCCCGGTGCATAGGCAGCTTGAACAGGCACTAGCGCGCGTCTACGAGGTAGATGACGCCATCACATTTGTCAGCGGTCATGCAACGAATGTCACGACAATTGGGTACCTGTTTGGGCCGAAAGATCTGATCTTGCACGATGAATTTATTCATAACAGTGCATTGCAAGGAATTCAGCTTTCAGGCGCCAGGCGCCTTTCGTTTCCACATAACGATTGGCAGGCACTGGACAACATTCTCACAGAACAGCGCCGGCACTTCGACAGGGTATTAATTGTGCTCGAAGGAATTTACAGCATGGACGGTGATTTTCCGGACCTGCCCCGATTTGTCGATATCAAGCGCCGACACTTTGCATTTTTGATGGTTGATGAGGCACATTCATTCGGCGTCATGGGGAAAAACGGGCTAGGCATTCGCGAACACTTTGGTCTTTCTGGCAGTGACGTTGATATCTGGATGGGTACGCTCAGTAAATCGTTGGCTGGCTGCGGTGGATACATTGCCGGTGAAAGCGCGTTAGTCGAACATCTGAAATATCTGGCGCCAGGATTTCTCTATAGTGTTGGCATGCCACCCCCGGTTGCAGCGGCGTCGCTTGCCGCATTGGAATGTATGCAAAATGAACCGGAACGTGTCGTGCGATTGATGGAGCGCGGGAGGCAATTTCTTCAGGAAGCGCAGGCAGCAGGCATCAATACGGGCAGTAGCGCGGGCCTGGCAGTGGTTCCCGCAATCATAGGTAGTTCGCTAAGCACCGCGCGTGTTTCGGCTGCGATGTTCGAACGTGGGATAAATGTCCAGCCAATCTTGTATCCGGCGGTGCCCGAAAAATCCGCGCGCCTGCGTTTTTTCATTTCCTGTCAGCACACGCCAGAACAAATACATGACACCGTTGATGCGTTGGCACAGGAAATCCGTCGAATATAGCTATACCAACTTATGCGACGTGGGCACCACCGAAATGCGTCCGTGATTTGTTAGAGATCGTCAACAAAACGCGGTAAACAGCTTCATTCAGCGCCTACGCTGCCGAAAAGAAACTACCGTTCCAATTTTCTGGTGCCAGAGTCAAGTCGTAATAGCAGCGAGTCCAGTAGCGCAAAGTGTCGGTCCCACGTTGGCAATTCAAATGTCCGCATGCGGTCAATTTGTGCCGCGCGTTTTGTGCTCTCTGGACTGGAATACTCTTTTATCAAGGCGAGCCAGCGCTGAGGATCCAGCGGATCAACGTATTCAGGGATATCCGCTGCGAACTCGCGAAAAACCCCCAAGTTACTAGCGACAACGGGCACCCCCGCTGCCAACGCCTCAATCAGGGGCATGCCATAACCTTCAACAAAACTCGGAAACAACAATGCCTGCGCATGGTGTAAATACGTCGCAAGATCAGAATCATTGCAGCGGGGTAGCTCAAATACAAATCCTCGCAGTAGTTCACTGCGTTCCAGCAAATCAACGACGTTTTCACACTCCCAGCCTCGCTGGCCAATGATAACCAGACGTGGTGCCTTTTCGCCCATCTCTTCTCTTAGCCGCCGCCATAGATGCAATAGCATAGAATGGTTCTTGCGCGGCTCTATGGTGCTGAGCACCACAAAATACGGCTCTTTTATTTGGCGAGCTGCCGGCGAAACTCTGGCGAGACCGGGTGCAAGTGGCGCAACCAGAACAGGCGGCATAGGCAGCGAAACAGCCTTCGAAAAGACCGTAAGACTTGCAAGCGTATCTTCCGAATTCGTCACAATTCCGTGAGATAAGCGCAATACATTGTGCATCCTGCGCCAGTGCTTCTCGCGCTCGCCCGGTCGGCAAAATTCGGGATGGGTGATGGGAATTAAGTCGTGCACCATGAATACCGGTCTAACACCACGGGCTCGCAAACTGCTCGCGTATTGACTGTCCCCAAGCCCCATATGACCCGTATTGAATAGAATCGCGCCGACCAAATTTCGTTCAGACCAAAATCCTATGCATGCGGCGACGAACAATTGCGGGATGAACCGCCAGTGTGATGGCCCGCCGGACGGATCAGTTAGTTGCTGAAAAGCCCTCCCTGATGCGGTTCGCGGAAGAACGATATGGAATCTTCCCAGACTCAATGCAGCGCGCGCCACACCATTGTATCGACGCAAATACTCCAAACTTACGCGATCTACTCCTGTAGGAAGGCGGTTGGCAAACCGGCGATACAGCAACCGTGAAATATCGATGAGAATCGCTGGCATTAACGAATTAAGTTGCCGAAAAGAGGTATCGGCCGGAGTTACGGTCACATTGCTGATTAGCGGCCTCAGGAAGAGACCTACAATGCAGATTGTTAACGAGTGAAATTGGTGTTGATACGTGTGCAGTCATGGTTCCACACGCAGTCATCGCGTCGCGAGATTAAGTCAATACTTCCATCAAAAAATTGGTCGGGGCGAGAAGATTCGAACTTCCGACCCCTTGCACCCCATGCAAGTGCGCTACCAGGCTGCGCTACGCCCCGACTGAGACTCAATTATAGCGGCTAGATCCTGCTACGACTAGCCATTCAGCATAGTAACAATGCTTTTTAACTCGCTCTTCACCTGACCAATATCTATTCCAGTGCCAGATTTTGCCGTTTTTGCAGGCGATATTACCGGTTCGTCGAGACGGTTTCGTGCGCCGTTAATCGTGAATCCGTGTTCATATAGAAGTTCACGGATACGTCTAATCAATAGCACTTCATGGTGTTGGTAATATCTGCGGTTCCCGCGCCGCTTGAGCGGCTTTAATTGTGTAAATTCCTGTTCCCAATAGCGCAATACATGGGGTTTGACACCGCACAATTCGCTGACCTCGCCAATGGTGAAATAGCGCTTGGCCGGGATGATCGGCAGGCTACTATTGAGCGACGGTTCCATTGAAGGATTTCTCCACAAGGTTCTTCAGCTTTTGACTTGCATGAAATGTCACTACCCGACGCGCGGTAATCGGGATCTCCTCACCTGTTTTCGGATTTCGTCCCGGACGTTGCGGTTTGTCGCGCAACTGGAAATTGCCAAATCCAGAAAGCTTTACGCTATCGCCATTTTCGAGGGCCAGACGAATTTCCTCAAAGAAAGATTCGACCATATCCTTGGCTTCGCGCTTGTTCAAGCCCACTTTTTCGAACATTAAGTCCGCAAGTTCTGCTTTTGTAAGCGTTGTGTTCATTTTTTCTTTATTTTCTTAAGGTTGCGCCAAACTCTTTAGAAAGAACTTCAAGTACTTCTGAGACTTTCTTATCGGCCTCTGAATCTACTAAAGTTCTATCAGTATCCTGCATAAGTATCCGGAAGGCAACACTTTTCTTCCCAGTGCCAATGCTTTCCCCGCGGTAAATGTCAAATGGAGAGAAATCGACAATTGAAGCTAGTTTTGCACCCTTGAAAGCATCTATCAGACACTGCATTTTGACGTTATCATTTATCAAAATTGCGATATCGCGGCGCAGGATTTGCATTTTCGAATGCGGCTTATATGATGGCACCGTCATTGTGCTCATCGCTACTAAATTAAGCTCGAAAATGAACGGGGCCATCGGTAACCCTAGTTTTTGTTGCCATTTTGGATGCAATTCGCCAAGCATGCCTGCCCGCTTGCCCGCAACGAAGATGGACGCAGAACGCCCCGGATGCAGGGCGAAATGGGTATACGATTCAAAGCGGGTTTCGAAACCTTGCAAGAGCGTCTCCACGTCACCCTTAACTGAAAAAAAATCAGCCATCTGTCCCTTTTGACCACCTTCGCCCCATTGCTCTGGAAATCGTGCCCCATAAACCAATCCTCCAAGCATTTCGGGTTGAGCATCGAGGCTTGCCGTGTCATGAAGAAAACAGCGACCGACCTCGAATAGCTTCAAGCGCGATTCGCCACGGTTCAAATTATGTTTGAGCGAAGCAGTCAGACCACCAATCAAATTTGTTCGCATCACACTCATTTGGCTCGAAATCGGGTTGGCCACTCTCAACGGTGTTGTATTGCCGGCAAAATCCAGTTCCCATTCTGGCGGAACAAAGCTGTAATTAATGACTTCCTGATAGCCCAAGTCAACCATTGCGCGCCGCAACGAAGCTCGCGAACGAGTACCTTCTGAAACGGGTAACATTCGCAAACTGGACTTTGGTGGCTTCGCAGGCACTTTGTCATAACCGTTAATTCGCGCTACCTCTTCTACGAAGTCCTCTTCCATTTTTAGATCAAACCGAAAGGATGGCGCGATCACATTCAGGAATTCACCATTTTCCAATACTTCACAATGTAGGCGTTTCAGAATGGCGATCATTTCAGCGCGCGGAACATCCATGCCCAAGAGGTGAGTTACCCGGCTTGGCCTAACTTTAATAGCGGAACGCACGGGTAAGTCGCCGTGAACGGTAGTAATCGGTCCGGTAGCTGTGCCGGGGCGACCGCAGATTTCAAGGGCGAGTTGTGTTGCACGTTCGAGTGCATTTCTCGCACCTTCCGGGTCAACACCACGTTCGAATCGGTAGGCGGCATCGGAATTTACGGCAAGCGTTCGCGTCTTTCCACGAATCGTGTCGGGATCAAAATAAGCAGACTCGAAAAATACGCTTTCGGTAGCTTCTGTGACCATACTTTCGAGGCCTCCCATCACACCAGCAATCGCGACTGGGCCATTGGCGTCGCAAATGACGAGCATATTTTCCTGAAGCGCGACGTGTTGCGCATTGAGTAGATTCAACTCTTCACCGGACTTGGCAAACCGAACATCAATACCACCCTTAAGTGAGTCTTGATCGAACGCGTGCATAGGCTGACCGCGCTCTAAATTGACGTAATTTGTTATGTCAATCAATGGAGCGACTGAGCGAAATCCTGCCCGTTCCAGGCGGCGTTTCATCCAATCCGGCGTCATCGCGCCCGCGTCAACACCAGTCAACACGCGCCCTGAGTATCTACCGCAAGCTTTCATCGCAGAGATTGCCACAGACCTGGATACAGAACTGGTAATCGACGTCGGCGAAATGACTGGCACGTTTAACTCGACACCGGTAACTGCCGCCAAGTCGCGCGCAACGCCAATCATGGAGAGGCAATCGCCGCGGTTTGGTGTCATTTTCAAGGTCAGATAGACATCATCAAGGTCCAAGAAAATGCGAATATCCTGCCCGACCGGTGCGTCATTGGGTAGCGTCAACAGCCCTGAATGCTCTTCAGACAACCCCAGTTCGCGCGCTGAACAAAGCATGCCGTTCGACTCGATTCCACGAAGCAGTGCCGACTTGATTACAAGTCCAGGGAGCCTCGCACCGACCAGCGCGCAGGGCACGCGCATCCCGGGCGTTACGTTTGGCGCGCCACAGACGATTTGCAATAGGTGTCCAGTGCCAGCATCAACCTCGCAGACGCGAAGTTTGTCGGCGTTTGGATGTGGCGCAATTGTCTTTATCTCGGAGATGACGACATGGTCAAAGGAAGCGGCTACCGGGGAAACTTCCTCTACCTCAAGTCCGGCCATGGTCAACGTGTGCGCAAGCGCATCTATTGACATCCGAGTATCAACGAACTCCTTGAGCCAGTTTACGGAAACTTTCATCTTTATGTCCTGTTAGCGGAATTGGCTGAGAAATTTGACATCGTTCTCAAAGAAGAGCCGCAAGTCGTTTACGCCGTATTTCAGCATGGCTAACCGGTCAAGGCCCATGCCAAATGCAAAACCCGAAAATTTTTCCGGATCAATGCCACCGTTTCGAAGCACCTGAGGGTGCACTACTCCCGCGCCGCCGATCTCCAGCCACTTGATCTTTCCCCCTTTGTTTTCCCATTCCATATCCACTTCCACGCCCGGTTCAACGAATGGGAAAAATGATGGCCGAAATCTAATCTGCATGTCGTCCCGCTCAAAAAAAGCGCGGAAAAACTGCGTAAGCGTGCCCTTTAGATCGGCGAGGCTGATGCCCTCGTCAATCCACAAACCCTCTATCTGATGAAACATTGGCGAATGTGTCGCATCGTGGTCGCAGCGAAAGACGCGTCCGGGGCAAATAATACGGAGGGGTGGCTCATGTTCCTCCATGTAACGGATCTGCACGGGCGACGTATGGGGCCTAAGTAGATGCTCAGAGTCGGCAATGTAAAAAGTATCCTGCATTGAACGCGCGGGATGGTTGGGTGGTGTATTCAACGCCGTGAAGCAATGGTAATCAGTTTCAATTTCTGGTCCGTCTGCAATTGCAAATCCCATTGTTGCGAACAGTATTTCTATCCGCTCCAGCGCTCTAGTCACGGGGTGCAGTCCGCCAATTCCGGCCATTCTTCCCGGCTGGGTTACGTCGATTGACTCTGCGTTTAACTTTGCCTCCAATTCAGCGTGGGAAATTCGACTCCGCGCTTCACTGATCAGCGATTCGACCCGCGCCTTGGCTAGATTGATCGCTGCTCCCGCAACTTTTTTTTCCTCTGGCGACATTGATGCCAGAGAATTTAATTGTTCAGTCAGCGATCCAGATTTACCGAAATACTTTGCCTTAGTCTGTTCCAGTTCAGGCGCGGATTTCACAGCCGCAAAGTAGGTCGTCGCTTCAGTCAAAATTGCTTCAAGGGTGGTCATCGAAAGTGGCTCTTTCTGTTATGACGGCGGTCAGTGGAAAAAAACGCAAAAGGCCCAATTACGGGCCTTTTGCGTTTCCTGCCGGATTCAGAAATATCTACGCGGCAAGACCCGCTTTGGCCTGCTCCACGAATCGTGCAAATGCCGGCTTGTCCATAACTGCCAAATCCGCGAGCACTTTGCGATCCACTTCAATTGAAGCTCGCTTCAATCC
>JAJAYN010000400.1 GCA_026786225.1 Burkholderiales bacterium
GGCCCAGATTGACGCCAACCAGCGGCACATGGTGATCGACGACCGAGCGCGCCATCCCTAACAGGGTGCCATCGCCGCCAACCGCAATGGCCAGGTCGGCACCGCTGAGCAATTGATCCAGCGGCTCGCGCGGCATGATTGCGTCGGGCTTGATGTCTGCAAACTTTGCGGTGTGCGCGTCAACGCGTACCGAGATGCCGCGGCTCTGGAGCAATTCGATCAATTGGTTCAGTGGCTCGCGCACGCCGACGCCATCGGGCTTGCCGACAATCGCGACCGTTTTAAATACCGTTTTCATAGTCCCGATTAAATCACAGGAATGCGTTTGAAAGGCAGCCGAAAACAATCGTTACTGCGCGACTCACACAACCCGCCCGCTTTTGCCTACAATTGCCCCATGCTGTCTGAACGTGCCCAAACCCTGCTGAAATTCCTCGTGGAGCGCTACATCGCCGATGGCCAGCCGGTCGGCTCGCGCGCGCTGTCGAAGTTTTCCGGCATGGAGCTCTCGCCCGCGTCGATCCGCAATGTGATGGCCGATCTGGAAGAAATGGGCTATATCGCCAGCCCGCATACGTCTGCCGGACGTATCCCGACACCGAAAGGCTATCGACTGTTTGTCGATACGCTGCTCACGATCCAGCCACTCGAGCAGCTGGAGCGCCAGCATCTCGAAAGCAATATCCGCCCTGACGATCCACGCCACGTTTTAGCCTCAGCTTCGCAGTTACTGTCCGACCTAACCCACTTCGCGGGTATCGTTGTCACGCCGCAGCGCCGAGGCATCGGCCTGAAGCACGTGGAATTCATGCAACTTTCTGATAAGCGAGTGCTGCTGATCCTCGTTGCCACCGACGGCGACGTGCAGAATCGCGTGCTCGTTACCGAGAAACCCTACACCCCCGCGCAACTGACCGAGGCGGCCAATTACATCAATCAGCATTACGCGGGCTACGAATTCGACCAGATTCGTGAAAAAGTTAAAAGCGAGCTGTCACAATTGCATCGCGATATTTCCACGCTGATGTCGGCGATGGTGGACGCGCGTGGCCAGGGTTCGGATTCTTCCGGGGTTGTGGTGTCCGGCGAGCGCAATCTGCTCGATGTGAGCGATATCTCCATGAACATGGCCAGCATCAGGAAGCTCTTTAATGTGTTCGATCACAAGACGCAGTTGATGGATCTGCTCGATGTCAGCAATCGCGCCGAAGGGGTGAAGATTTTTATCGGCGGCGAATCCACGCTGGTGGCGCTCGATGAGTTTTCGGTTGTTACCGCACCCTACGAAATCGATGGCAAGATCGTTGGCACGGTCGGCGTCATCGGACCGACACGCATGGCCTACGAGCGGGTGATCCCGATTGTCGATGTGACAGCGAAATTGCTGTCGTCGGCGCTTTCGCAGAACTAATCCACAGACTCTAGCACTGGCGTGGCTTCCGGATGCTTTTTGCTCCGAACAGCGCGCCAGTGCTTGATTTACATAATTTACCTCATGGCATACAGACCAGAACCGCCCTTCACACACGGCACGCCACTGTCCAGCGGCGTGCTGCTGATCAATCTCGGCACGCCTGACGAACCCACGCCCAGCGCGGTGCGTCGTTACCTGAAACAGTTTCTCTCCGATACACGCGTGGTAGAAATCCCCAAAGCGATCTGGTGGTTGATCCTGAACCTGATCATCCTCAACGTGCGCCCGGCGAAATCGGCAAAAAAATACGCGAGCATCTGGACGAAAGAAGGCTCGCCGTTACGGATTTACACCTCGCGGCAAACGCAGATGCTGCGCGGCTTCCTCGGCGAAAAAATCAAAAGCCCGTTAAAAGTCGAATACGCGATGCGCTACGGCAATCCATCGATTGCCAGTGCCATCGATAAACTGAAGGCCGCCAATTGCGAGAACATCCTCGTGCTGCCGCTCTACCCACAATACGCGGCCAGCACGACGGCTTCTACAATGG
This sequence comes from Burkholderiales bacterium, assembly GCA_026786225.1. Classification (GTDB taxonomy): domain Bacteria; phylum Pseudomonadota; class Gammaproteobacteria; order Burkholderiales; family Usitatibacteraceae; genus UKL13-2. The sequence goes on from JAJAYN010000400.1 coordinate 1,965, forward strand.
ACGAACTCGGCCGCGTGCTCGCTGAAATGCGCAACGTACCCGGCATTCGTTTCGTGCGCAGCTTTCACGATCACCCCGCTTACATCAACGCCATCGCCAAAAACGTTCTCGCCGAGTGGATGAAAATCGGCCGCCCGAATTTCACGACTGACAAACTGTTGATGACATTCCACGGCCTGCCCAAATTTCACCTCGAAAAAGGCGACCCATATCACTGCCACTGCCACAAGAGCGCCCGCCTGATCGCCGAAGAACTGGGTGTGAAGAAAGACGACTACGTGGTGACGTTCCAGTCGCGCTTTGGCAAAGCCGAATGGTTGCAGCCGTACACCGATAAAACGCTTGAAACGCTGGGTGCGGCAGGCACCAAACGCATCGACGTGATTTGCCCGGGGTTTGCGGCAGATTGCCTGGAGACGCTGGAAGAGATTGCGATGGAGGCGAAAGAGACTTTTCTACATGCGGGTGGAAAGACGTTCAATTACATTCCGGTGGCCAACGATACGCAGGCGTATGTGAGGGCGTTGGCAGACATTGTTGAAGAGCACCTTGTCGGCTGGGGGAGCGCGGATTGGGACCGGGAAGCCGCCAAGCGGGCAGATATGGCTTCGATGGTGAGGGCGAAAGCCATCGGGGCAACGTCTTAGGTTGACTGTATCGCTTTTGAGATACATAATCCTCGGAACAAGGGAGGACTGAAATGGCGATACAAACTTCAATGCTGCACGTCCGCGTGGATGATGACATCAAAGCACAGGCGACCGAAGCGTTGGCCGCCATGGGGCTGTCCGTATCCGATGCCGTGCGTCTGCTCCTGCACCGCGTCGTGGTTGATCAGGCATTTCCGCTGGAACTTAAGGTGCCGAACGCAGAAACCCGCGCCGCAATGGTGGAGGCTGATCAAATGACGCGTACGCGTCGCGCTCGTTTTGCAACTGCGGACGAACTGTTCGCCGATCTTGAAAAAAAGCGCCGCAAGTAAGCGCACATCCCTGCCACGGGCAGCGGATTACGTAAAGTCTTTCCGCATAGACTGGCAACGCCTTTCACACTCTGGCCGGTACGATATGAACCGGCTCAAGGCGGCAATGTTGATGCTGATTGCCAACGATGGCCCGCTGGGACCTGAATGGCGCGACCACCCGCTAAAAGGCGATTGGGACGGTCACCGTGAATGCCATATCGGCGGCGATTTTTTGCTAGCCTATAAAGTCGATGACAGCGGAAAGACCGGGATGATCGTATTTGTTCGGGCGGGATCCCATGCTGAATTGTTCAGCGGGTGAATGGCAGGTCATAGATTGGGCTAGTACTACCTGCCCAACATCACATCGCGATTATATTTGGGAAGGTCTACTTGATTGGCGTCGTCATGGCGGCGTTGACACCGCTATTTCTTCACTCCAAAACAATGCTCCAGAGAAGGAAACCCCCCTCCCCTAACCTCCGCCGCATATTCCCCCACCGCCTCCGTCACCATCGCCCCAATATCCCGATACCGCTTGGCAAACTTCGGTGTGAAATCCGGAAACAACCCGAGAATATCCTCCGTCACCAACACCTGCCCATCACAGGCCGGTGATGCCCCAATCCCGATCGTCGGTACTTTCAGTGATTCCGTAATCGCCCGTGCCACCGGCTCCACAGTCCCTTCGATCAACACCGAAAATGCCCCGGCATCTTCAAACTGTTGCGCCAATTTGGGCCATTTCGACAGCGCATCCTCTTCCTTGCCCTGCGCCCTGAATCCGCCCATCTCGTGCACTCGCTGCGGCATCAGGCCGATATGCGCCATGACCTGAATGCCGCGTTTGGCCAGGAATTCAACCGTCCCAACCAATTCCTCACCGCCTTCCAGCTTGAGTGCCTGTGCGCCACTTTCTGCGGTGGCACGGGCGCAATTGCGGTACGCCTGTTCGTTCGATTCCTGATAAGTGGCAAATGGCATGTCGAGAATGACGGCGGCATGGCTGGAACCACGCATGACCGCTTTGGTGTGGCTGATCATCATGTCCAGCGTGACCGCCAGGGAATTCTCCATCCCGTAGACGACCATGCCCAATGAATCGCCGACCAGCAGGACATCGCAATGCGCATCGAGCAATTGCGCCATCGGCTTGGAATGCGCAGTGAGCATGACAATTTTGGCCTTGCCCTTCATTGCGCGCAGGTCGGGAATGCTGATGCGTTTTTGCTGGCTGTATGTGCTCATAGAATTCGGAAAGTGGAGGTGGGAGAAGGTAGCCGCTTGAAAACGCTATTATCGCGCTTACTTTATAGCGCCCACCTCAAAGAAATAAGGCAGCTCCATGACACTGATCGTTCGCTGGTTCATCAACGCACTGGCCCTTATGCTGGTCGCGTATCTGTATTCCGGCGTGCAGGTTGACGGCATTTTCGCCGCCCTCATCGCCGCGCTGGTACTAGGCCTCGTCAACGCCGTAATTCGTCCGCTGCTGGTGATACTGACGCTGCCGGTCACGATCCTGACGCTCGGTCTATTCATCTTTGTACTCAACGCCTTCATGTTCTGGTTCGTCACAGAAATCGTGAAGGGCTTCACGGTCACCGGCTTTATGGCTGCGCTGATTGGCTCCCTGATGTTCAGCGTCATCTCGCTGGTAACGAACTGGCTGGTGTTCGACAAGGAGGAGAAGAAGAAAAAGTCGTAATCGCCGCTTGGCTGCACATGGCATGGCGAAATCGCGCCAGAAATAGCAGATTTCACGCGTTTTGCCTTGAATTTAGTGGTAACGCCCTCAGTTTCTGCATGACCTTGTTTTTTCTGGAGTTTTACCATGTCCGACCCAATAGAGAACGCCGCAACCGAGGCGTCCGCCGAAGCTTTTTCGGCAGAATCGGCTTCAGCGACAACGCCTGCAGCATCCCCCGAACAACGAATTGAAGCGCTTGAAAAAGCCCTTGCCGATGCCGAAGCCAAAGCGACCGAAAGTTATGACCAATTCGTGCGCACCAAGGCGGAAATGGAAAACATCCGCCGTCGTTCAGCTGAGGATGTGCTGAAGGCGCAAAAATTTGGCGTGGAGAAAATCGCCGATGCCCTGCTCGCCGTCAAAGACAGCATGGACGCGGCGCTGGTTGTCGAAAATACTTCCGTCGAATCGTTCAAGACCGGCGTGGAGCTCACCGCCCGCCAGCTCGCGAATGTATTCGAGAAATTCTCAATTGTGGAAGTCAATCCGGTTGGGGAAAAGTTTGATCCGACCAGGCATCAGGCGATTGCTGCGCTCGCATCCGATCAGATGCCCAATACCGTGATCAACGTCATGCAGAAAGGTTACCTGCTCCACGAGCGGATACTGCGCCCGGCGCTGGTGACGGTGGCCAAGGAAAAATCAGCAGCAGGCGAGGCATAAAACAAGAACTAGGCGTAAACGCCGCCCGGCCACGCTTGAATTCCGGCCGAATAGCCCTACATTCAATACAGTCATTAACTTCACCGCGCTTAAACCGCGACATTCAGAAATAAGGGGAAACATCATGGGTAAAATCATCGGTATTGATTTGGGAACCACCAACAGCTGCGTATCCATCATGGAAGGCGGCGTACCCAAAGTCATCGAAAACTCAGAGGGCGCGCGCACGACGCCGTCCATCGTCGCCTATCAGGACGACGGCGAAATCGTGGTGGGCGCATCGGCAAAGCGGCAAGCAGTGACCAACCCGAAGAACACCCTGTTCGCAGTCAAGCGGCTGATCGGTCGCCGCTTCGAAGAAAAAGAAGTACAGAAAGACATCGGTCTGATGCCCTACAAGATTTTCAAGAACGACAACGGCGACGCCTGGGTAGAAGCGCAAGGCAAGAAAATGGCACCTCCGCAGGTGTCCAGCGAAGTACTGCGCAAGATGAAGAAAACAGCGGAAGACTATCTTGGTGAAGAAGTCACCGAGGCTGTTATTACTGTGCCGGCGTATTTCAACGACAGCCAGCGCCAAGCCACCAAAGACGCAGGCCGCATTGCTGGTCTGGACGTGAAGCGCATCATCAATGAGCCGACTGCGGCTGCGCTGGCTTTTGGTATGGACAAACAGGAAGGCGATCGCAAGATTGCCGTTTATGACCTTGGTGGCGGTACATTCGACGTGTCGATCATCGAAATCGCATCCGTGGATGGCGAACATCAGTTCGAAGTGTTGAGTACCAATGGCGATACATTCCTGGGCGGCGAGGATTTCGATCAACGGTTGATGGATTACCTGTGCGACGAATTCAAGAAGGATCAGGGCATTGACCTGAAAAAGGACGTGCTTGCTTTGCAACGCCTGAAAGAAGCGGCCGAGAAAGCCAAGATAGAACTTTCGTCTACCCAGCAAACCGAAGTGAATCTGCCCTATATCACCGCAGATGCGAACGGCCCGAAACACTTGGCAATTAAACTCACTCGTGCCAAATTTGAATCGCTGGTTGATGAATTGATTGAGCGCACCATCAAGCCTTGCGAAATGGCGATCAAGGATTCCGGCTTGAAGATCAGCGATATCTCTGACGTGATTTTGGTCGGTGGACAAACGCGCATGCCGAAGGTACAGGAGAAGGTTAAGGAAATCTTCGGTCGCGAGCCACGCAAGGACGTGAACCCCGATGAAGCGGTGGCAGTCGGTGCTGCGATTCAGGGTGGCGTGTTGAAGGGCGACGTGAAGGATGTGTTGTTGCTTGACGTAACACCGCTCTCACTCGGCATTGAAACGCTGGGCGGTGTTTCGACCAAGCTGATCAAGAAAAACACCACCATCCCGACCAAAGCATCGCAAGTATTCTCAACCGCCGATGACAATCAGTCTGCCGTGACCATCCATGTGCTGCAGGGCGAGCGCGAATTGGCTTCCGGCAATAAGTCACTGGGGCAATTCAACCTCGAAGGCATTCCGCCTTCAGCGCGCGGCATGCCGCAGATTGAAGTGACCTTCGATATCGACGCCAACGGCATCATGCACGTGAGCGCCAAAGACAAGGCCACGGGCAAGGAAAACAAAATCACGATCAAAGCCAATTCGGGCTTGTCGGAAGAAGAGATCCAGCGCATGGTGAAGGATGCTGAAGCCAACGCCGATGACGACAAAAAAGTTCTGGAACTCGTCACAGCGCGCAATCAGGGTGATGCGCTGGTGCATTCGACCAAGAAATCGCTGGCTGAATATGGCGACAAGATTGACGCAGCCGAAAAAGCGGCGATCGAAGCGGCAAGCAAGGAATTGGAAACTGCCCTTAAAGGTAGCGACAAAGCCGATATTGAAGCCAAGACAGAGGCATTAGGCAAGGTATCGCAAAAGCTCGGCGAAAAGATGTACGCC
>JAJAYN010000401.1 GCA_026786225.1 Burkholderiales bacterium
ACGCGCTGCTCGGACCCAATGGCGCCGGCAAGACGACGACGCTGCGCATCGTCGCGGGACTGCTGAAGCCCGACGCCGGTTGCGTCGCGATTCTCGGCCACGACACAGCGCTGGAGGCGCAGGAAGCGAAGCGCATCACGGCGTTCCTGCCCGATGATCCGATGCTTTACGGCAAACTGAACTCGCTTGAGTATCTCGAGTTCATTGCCGGTCTCTGGACCATCGACGCCACCGTCGCAGGCAAGCGAGCCGAAGACCTGTTGAAGTGGCTCGAATTGTGGGACAACCGAAGCGAATACACCGAGGGATTCTCGCGCGGCATGCGTCAGAAACTGGCACTGGCCGGAGCCCTGATACACGAACCGAAGCTGATGATTCTCGATGAGCCGCTCACCGGACTCGATGCACACGCAGCCAGAGCAACAAAAGACATGCTGGTCGATTACGTGAAGCGCGGCAACACGGTGCTGCTGACTACCCACATTCTCGAGATTGCCGAGCGGCTGGCCGAGCGCATTTCCATCATCCAGAAAGGCCGCATTGTCGCGCAGGGTACGCTCGATGAATTGCGTGCCCAGGTTGGAAACTCGGCTGAGGCTGGCGTCGATGTCACCACGCTTGAGGACGTATTTCTGAATCTCACCGAGGCCGGTTGATGACGCTTTCGCCCGCTGGTGCGCTCTGGCTGCTGCACCACGAGCTGCGGCTGAGCTGGCGCGGCATGGGCGGGAAACGCGCCTGGCTATTGCTCACCGCCGGTGGTGTACTGTGGGCGGTCGTGCATTTCGTCGCGTGGAAATTATTGAGCAGCAAGCCGCTTTCGGGTGTCGAGCAGATTCCGCGTGCCGCAATGGCGATTGCCGGCGGCATGTTCTGGTTGTTCGCGTCCATCATGGTTTCGCAGACAGTCGCGCACGCGGTGGCAGCACTATTCGATCGCGGTGACCTGGATTTACTGCTTTCATCGCCGCTTCCACCGCGCGCGATATTCATGATTCGCGGCCTCGGTATTGCCGTCGGTTCATGCCTGGTGCCGGCGTTGTTGCTGCTGCCGTTTGCGCATGTCGGCGTGGTCGCCGGACGACCCGGCATGATCGCGATTTATTTTGTCATCGTCTCGCTGGCGCTCGCGTCGGCGGCAGCAGGGATGGCGCTAACGATGTCGCTGGTGCGCGCGTTCGGCGCGCGCCGCGCCAAGACCATCGCGCAGATTTTCGGGGCGCTGATTGGCGCGGGTTTCTTTCTGCTCTCGCAGGTGCAGACAATGCTGCCGCGTGGTCAACGCGAGGCGCTTGCGGCATGGGCCAGTCACGAAACGCAGGTGGGTGGCTGGTTTTCGCCGGACAGTGTGCTGTGGTGGCCGGTGAAGGCGATGCTGGGAGAAGCGGTGCCTTTGTTGCTCGTGGTCGCGGCCGGTGTGGGCAGTTTCTGGTTGGTAGTGAATCTCACCTATCGGCGATTCGTCAGTGGCACGCAGGAGAGCCTGTCCGGCGGAAAAACCCGCGCGCTGAATGCGCCCGGACCGGTGCGATTTCGTTCGGGTGCGGTGCGTTTGCTGCTGGCCAAGGAATGGAAGCTGCTGGCGCGCGATCCGCAGATCATTACGCAGACACTGTTGCAGGTCCTGTACCTGATTCCCCTTTTGTTCATCGGTTTTCGCGGCGGACGCGGCACCATGCTGCTGGTGCCTGGATTCGTCGTCATCACCGCCATGCTGGCGGGTAATCTCGCGTGGCTGACGATTGCAGCCGAAGATGCCCCTGAACTCGTCGGCACATCGCCGATGGCGATTGCACGTGTCCGGCTAATCAAAGCGGCCGCCGCGATTCTGCCCGTGCTTGCGTTGCTGGTCCCGTTGGGTCTGTGGTGGCTGGTGCGCGATCCAGTCGCGGCACTGGTGCTGTTGTTTTGCTGTCTGGGTGGCATGGTCTCGGCGGCGATTTGCCATATCTGGAATCCACGCAAGGGCAATCGCCGCGACATGAAACAACGGTACCGCGAAAGCAAGCTGACGAATATTCTGGAGATGCTCGGATCGTTTGGCTGGGCTGGCGTCGCGTTTTGCATGAATGGCCACTGGCTGTGGTTGCCGCTCCCGTTGTTTTTCGTCCTGTTGGGGCCGGGTTCGGCGTGGATGCTGGGGCGGACAGCGCGGCAGGAAGGATTGTAGACCTTGGCCTGCATTGGACCAGTCGGATTGCGCATTCCGCCTATTCGTTCAATCTCGGTCTCCAGCAAATCGCCTAACTTCATGAACGCCGGCGGGGTGCGCGAAGCCAACGCCTTCGGGTGACAAGGGGTTCAATATATTTTGAGCGCGAAGATACGTTGAAAATTAATGGGAACGCGGCCCCTTATCGGCGGACCGATGGTTCCGGGTGCAATTGCCTGCATAGTTGAAACGCAGCTTCAAACAGGCTCAGGTGTGCGGGCTTCTCCGCACCGGCGGCAATCAATTTTTGCAGCCAGCCTGACGATTGTGTTCCGGCCACCTCCCAGCCCGATTGCTGCGCATTGCCGCGAGCTTGGCGGCAAATTGCTCCACCGCTCCGGAACGGTTTGCCTGAAATACAAGACCGAAACAATATCGGCAAGCGCTTCACCCCGGGTCTCCACAGCGCCGCTTCCGATCCACGCGCTGCACCGTGAAGGCCAGCAGGCGTCAGCGAAAGTACGTACGTTCGTGGATTTGTTGGTGGAGCGGCTTCGGGGTGATAAGGCGCTCAATTAATGTGACGCGCGACCAGCATGCGGAAATGCAAGAATCGGGCAGATTAAGGTACGCGGTGCCATTGCCTTCGCATGACCATTGACGCGATGCAATTTCAGACTCAACTGAATGTGGACAACGAAGCATTGGTGAAACGACCCGCGGCGCGGATGCAAACGATGGCGCAGCACACTCAAGAGGTGTTGGGCAAGTATTTCAAGTCGGTGTGGATCGCCAGCAAGTGCGCCGCAATTGATTAGGGGACTGAATGTGCAAATTGACCGGATTGTGATGAAATCAAAAATAACTTCGATTGTCGCTGCGAAAATCAGCAGCCGAATCATTCTGGTACGTGGCACTCTGGCTCATTTTTTTACTAAACCTTTTGATTGCTGATCGCCTTATTTGCGCTTCC
>JAJAYN010000402.1 GCA_026786225.1 Burkholderiales bacterium
AGGCAATCTCGATGCGTTTGGCTACAAGGGCAAACGCGTCGGCATCATCCTCACCGGCGGCAACGTAGACCTGGACAAACTCCCATGGCAATCCTGAAAAAACTTCTCGCTGAAGACGTGGTGGGCGGTGTGCCTCCGGCAGGGCATTACTCGCCTGCGGTGATTCACAACGGCACCGTTTATGTTTCCGGCCAACTCGCGCGCGTACCAGCGCAGTTGGCAAATGAGGCGGCAGACTTTGTTCCCGAAGGCATCGCCGCGCAAACCACGCAATGCCTGATGAATGTCGACGCCATCCTGCGAGCGGCAGGCTCGGATCGCAATCACGTCATTCGTGCCACGCTCTACATTGCCGATATCGCCGACTGGGGCTCGGTCAACGGTGCGTTCATCGAGTTTTTTGGCGAGCACAAACCGGCACGTTCGATCATTCCGGTGAATAAATTCAAGAGTGGGTTTTTGATTGAGATTGATATTGTGGCGGCGGTGGCGGATTAGCAAGAAGGACGCCATTTTTTGTTGTTATGGCCTATGGGACGCAAATGACTTCAGCCACCATCAAACTTTTTCTTCCACGCGGAGACGCCAAGAGCCTGCGAACCGCTGAGATTTCAAATTGGACTGGCAAAGCAGTTGCTGCACCGCGTACTGAACTTGACCAACTTTTGGCTCGCGAAGAGCTGGAGAAGGCAGGCGTTTACATCCTCCTTGGCAGCGATCCTATTACGAATGCTGCCCGCGCCTACATCGGCGAGGCTGAGATCATTCGCGAGCGGCTCAAGCAACACAAAACAAAAGAGTTCTGGGTCTCGGCAATTGTGTTTGTGAGCAAGGATGAAAATCTCACTAAAGCGCATGTCCGATTTCTTGAGAGCCGCCTTCTTGCGGAGGCTACCCAAGTTGGAAGGTTCGTGCTGGAGCAAAATCAGGCGGGTGGATCAAAGCTTCCAGAGTCTGACCGCGAGGATATGGAGGTATTTTTAGATCGAATCCGCCAACTACTTCCCGTACTCGGCTCCGACATTCTCGCGCCGATTGCGCAGCCAACGGGGATATTGCAGCCCGGCGGCGTACTCGTATGCCGATCCAAGGGAGCAGAGGCACGTGGACAACGTACGCCTAACGGTTTTGTCATTTTTATTGGCTCCACTGCTGTATTGGAAGAGCGGCCATCCGCGGAGAGTTATCCGTACGTTCTGGTCCAACGAAAGAAGCTGATCGCTGACGGTACGCTTATCGCCAAAAATGGATTCCTTGTATTTATTAAGGATGTGGAATTTTCCAGTCCGTCGGCCGCTGCGGTCGTAATACACGGAGGAAACGCAAACGGACTTACCGCGTGGAAGACCACAGATGGTAAGTCGCTCAAACAACTTGACGAGCAGTCCTAGCTAGCCCAAAAGCTTCGTGCGAAAAAATCGCGACGGTCGTCAATTCCAAGCCTAAGCCGCACTACTGATAATCGCATCTGACTCAATTAACATTACTCCCGACACATCCCGGCTAGCCGCCAATACCAAGGCGTACGCCACCGCCTTCGCCTCAACCGGTCGAATCGTCCTCGCGCCGGTCCGATCATTAGCAGTGCCAGCGCTGAAAACACCGCAATCCCCAGTCGCTCACCCACCCGCGCTTCGGCGCGCTCGCCGACTAGAAATGACGGGCGAAAAATGTGCAGTGATTCAAAGTTCATCGCCTTCAGCGCGTTTTCCATCTTGCCTTTGATGCGGTTGTAGAACACGCCTGACTTGGCGTTGGCGGCTATTGCACTGACGAACAAAAAACGTTTGACGCCGGCTGCTTTTGCGGCGGTTGCGAAATTCACGACGTAATCGAAATCGACTTTTCGGAAGGCGGCTTGTGAACCGGCTTGTCTGATGGTGGCACCGAGGCAGCAGAAGGCGTCATCGGTTTTTGGCAGTTCCGCCAACTCCATACCGGCATCCATGCCAACCGGGGCAAGTCGATTCAGAAAGACTTATGTATCGTAATATCTTGCGAGTAAAATGACGTAAATCGCATTATTTCGCCATTTGTAGCGACTTGACTCAACAGCATTTTTGATTTATAACTCGCAATGAGTGGCGATATATAACGGTTTTACGCGATTATTCGCAACCTATTACGACTATGAGAATCAGCGGTTTACTCACAGATGACGCCGTGCTGGCCGAATTGGGCGCACGCATTGCCAGTCGGCGGATTGAATTGCAGCTGACGCAGGCGGCTGTGGCCGAACAGGCGGGGATTGCCAAACGCACGCTCGAGCGCATGGAGGCAGGATTGACGTCGCAGTTGGCCACCCTGGTTCGTGTGCTGCGGGTACTGGATGCCGCATCAGGGCTGGATAGCTTGATACCGGCGTCCGGGCCAAGACCGATGGATTTGTTGAAGCGAAAGAGCAAGGTCCAGCAACGTGCTTCGGGTCGACGTGCCGCGAAGCCCACCGGCAAATCGTGGAGCTGGGATGAGAAGCCATGAGCACGCTTGCGAGACGTCATGACCACGCTTGCAAGAAACCATGAACACGCTGGCCGAAGTCAGGCTGTGGGGCAAAACCATCGGCGCGGTCGCGCTGCAGGATGGGGAAGATGTCGCCAGCTTTGAATACGATGCAGCATTTGCGCAAAGCGGCATTGAAGTTGCGCCGATCGTGATGCCGCTTTCCCGGCGCGTCTACCGTTTTCCCGAACTTTCCCGCCCGACTTTTCACGGGCTGCCCGGCCTGCTGGCCGACTCGCTGCCCGACAAATTCGGCAATGCGCTGATCGATGCCTGGCTGGCTTCGCAGGGGCGGCAACCGGATTCCTTCAATGCCGTTGAGCGGCTTTGCTATACCGGTGCACGCGGCATGGGTGCGCTGGAATTTGCCCCCGCCATCGGCCCCACGGCCAGGCAGACCACGCACATCGAGGTCGGCAATTTGGTTGAGCTTGCATCGGAGGTATTGAGCAACCGGAATAACCTTCAGGCATCTTTTGCGGCCGAAGGCAAAGAAGATGCGCTGAGGGATATTCTGCGCGTGGGCACATCTGCCGGTGGCGCGAGGGCGAAGGCGGTCATCGCATGGAACCCAAAAACCAATGAAGTGCGGTCTGGCCAGGTCAAAGCGGGCAAGGGATTTGAATACTGGCTGCTGAAATTTGACGGCGTTAGTGGCAACAAGGACAAGGAGCTGGACGACCCGAAAGGCTACGGGGTGATCGAGTATGCGTATTACCTGATGGCGCTTCAATGCGGCATTGATATGAATGAATGCCGGCTGTTTAAAGAAAATGGCCGTTCGCACTTCATGACACGCCGCTTTGACCGCGTTATTGGCGATGGTGCCACCGGCGAAAAACTTCACATGCAGTCACTGAGCGCCCTGGCACACTACGATTTCAATATGGCGGGCGCTTACAGCTACGAGCAGGCCTTTTTGGTGATGCGGCAACTACAGTTGCCCATGCAGGCCATCGAACAACAGTTTCGGCGCATGGCATTTAACATCGTGGCCCGCAATCAGGATGACCACGTAAAGAATATTGCATTCCTGATGAATAAATCCGGTGAGTGGTCGCTGTCGCCGGCCTTTGATATGACCTACAGCTTTAATCCAACGGGTGCGTGGACGGCAAGCCATCAGATGTCAATGAATAGAA
>JAJAYN010000403.1 GCA_026786225.1 Burkholderiales bacterium
ACAGTCAGTCGATGAAATGTAGGTGGCCTATTGGTGCGGTTTTTCAGGCGTTTACGCGCTGTAAGCCGCGCCAGTGCTAGGGTTTCGTAGACTTCCCTTGTTAACGCAGGCAATCCCGAGTTACCAGAGCTTCCACCATGCTTTGCCGGCAGACGATGTTCCCGCAACGGCGTTGTTCTTCGGGAAATTCTTTTCAAGCACGCGGCGTGAAGTGCCAGCGAGTTCCGTCATGCCCATCTGTTCGTAAGCTTGCACCGAGATCACTAATGCGTCCTCGATAGCCGGTGCCTGCGGGTACCGCTGGAACACGTTTTGGGCACGATTGGCCGCGGCCAGAAACGCGCCACGAGCGAGGTAGTAGCGCGCGACCGCCACATCGTGCTTGGCCAGCGCATTTACCAGGAAGGCCATGCGCGCGCGCGCGTCTTCCCCATAGCGGCTATCTGGAAAGCGTGTGACGAGTTCCTTGAATACCTCAAATGATTCCCGCAAGGCCTTCGGGTCGCGCTCCGCTGGATCCAGGTTCAGGAATTCGCCGAATATGCCGAGGTCCGGCTTGAAGTAGGCCAGCGCCTTGATGTAGAGCGCGTAATCCGCGTTTTGATGATTGGGGTGCAGCTTGAGGAAGCGGTCAGCTGCCGAGACGCACTGTGCGGTTTCACCGTCCTTGTAGTACGCATAGGCGATATCGAGCTGCGCTTGCTGCGCGTAACGACCGAACGGATACTTGGCTTCGAGTGCCTCATAGGACTTGACGGCACCGGCGTAGTTGCCCGAATCGAGCTCTTCGCGGGCATTTTTGTAAAATTCTTCGACGGACCAATTTTTCTTTGGGTCGAGCTTGTCCCCGAAAAATCCACAGCCGGTGAGCAGGGTGCTTGCGAGCACGAGAGTGAGTCCAGCCAAAAAAGATCGTGTCATACTCTGAGGATGCCAGTCGAAATTGAAGAGGAAGATTATAGCCCAAGCGACCTCCAATCCCCACCTGCGGTCGAAGGGAAAACGGTCACGTTGAAAGTGCCGATTTCGCTTTCGGGCAGCAGATTGGACCAGGTATTGGCGGAATTGTTGCCGGAATTTTCACGCAGCCGCCTTGCCGCACTCGCAAAAGCGGGGCATGTAACGGTTGACGCCAAGTCCGCACAACCCAAAACAAAGTTGTTCGGCGGCGAGGAGATCCTGGCGACGCTGGTACCACGCGATGACGAGATGGCATTTTTGCCCGAGGACATTGCCCTGAACGTGCTGCATGAAGACGATGCGGTTATCGTGATTGACAAGCCAGCGGGCTTGGTTGTGCACCCGGGTGCGGGAAACTGGACCGGTACCGCGCTGAACGCGCTACTGTTTCGAAATCCATCCGTAGGCAACCTGCCGCGCGCAGGAATCGTCCACCGTTTGGACAAGGAGACCAGTGGCGTCATGGTGGCGGCAAAGACTGAGGCGGCACAGCTATCGCTGGTGCGCCAGTTGCAGGCGCGCACCGTCAAACGCATTTACGTGGCGCTGGTGCGTGGGCAGGTGCCGCAGGAGGGCACGGTCGAGAAGCCCATAGGGCGGCATCCGCATCACCGCACAAAAATGGCAGTGGTCGGTGAAGATGAAGGGCAGGGCGGAAAATCAGCTGTGACGCACTATCGCGTTCTACAACGTTTTCGCCATCACAGCCTGATTGAATGCCGTCTTGAGACGGGCCGCACGCATCAAATTCGTGTACACATGCAGTCCATCGGGTTTCCGCTTGAAGGCGATCAGGTGTATAGCCCAGGCGCTGCCGGGGTGGATGCCACGATGCGCGAAGCCTTTCGCAAATTTGGTCGCCAGGCGCTGCACGCGAGGGAGCTTACCTTCGATCATCCCGTACACGGGGGCGCGGTGACTTTTGCGGCGGAGATTCCCGCCGACATGCGTGGGCTGATCGATTTTGTCATTGGCCTCTGACTCGCCCGGGTCGGTAGCGATGCAAGCGATCAACCCGATTATTCCTGAGTGGCCAGCACCGCCAGGCGTGAAAGCGCTTTTCACCACGCGCGCCGGCGGCGTTAGCACTGGACCTTATGCGAGTCTGAATCTTGGTGCGCATGTCGGCGATGAAGCGGCGAGCGTTTCTGAGAACCGACATCGACTACATGCGTTGTTGCCAGCAGTTCCCGGCTGGCTCAATCAGGTGCACGGTGTGAACGTCGTGCGCGCAGAAACAGTGCCGTCATTGAATGGTGATCAACTGCAAGCTGACGCTGCAGTAACCGGGGAAACTCAAATTCCGTGCGCGGTCCTGGTGGCTGATTGCCTGCCGGTACTTTTTTGTACGGAAGACGGTTCCATTGTGGGTGCCGCGCATGCAGGCTGGCGAGGCCTGCAACGCGGCGTGCTCGAACGCACGGTCGAGGCGATGAACGCCAGTCCGGCCAGGGTCATGGCCTGGCTGGGGCCGGCGATAGGACCGAATGGGTTCGAGGTCGGGTCGGATGTGCTCGACGCATTTACTGCGGTATCGCCGGACGACGCATCCGCATTCAAGCCGATTGCGGGCAAACGCGACAAATACTTCGCCGATATTTACGAACTGGCACGGCGCCGTTTGCGGCGCGCTGGCGTTGACGCAATATTTGGCGGGCAATTTTGTACATTCAGTGAACCGGCGCGTTTTTTTTCCTACCGTCGCGACAGGCAAACCGGTCGCATGGCCGGCGTGATCTGGATCGATTGATTTGCATCGCCGGCACGACCGGGCAGTCATCGCGTACCGTGTTAAAATATTGCAATTCAGTTGCAAATAAGGGCGAGTTCCGCTGTGTAGCCGTCACGCGGTCTTGGATTGACGTTCGCCTGCGGCTGTCATCGACCATATTTGCGAATCCAACAGCCAACCGTTCATGATCCTCACCTATATCATCGTGGCCTGCCTCGTCGGCAGCACACTTTCTGCTTTGCTCGCCGCATTTGTGGCCTGGCGCGTGCAACCCAGACTTATTCCACTGTTTGTCAGCTATGCCGTCGGCGCGTTGTTGGGTGTTGTATTTCTTGACCTGTTGCCGCATATTTTTGAGCAAACCACGCACTACCATGCTGCCGCTGGCTGGTTGCTTGTGGGCATTCTGGCGTTTTTCGTACTTGAAAAACTGGTGCTCTGGCGACACAACCACGACCACGCCGGCGCTGCTGAAGCGGCGATCGCACAGTCGCACGGCCAAGGGCACGCCGGTCACGGTCATGCGCACGCCGGTCACGGTCATGCGCATGAAACGGGTCCGACAACATCCGCATGGATGATCATCATCGGCGACGGCTTTCATAATTTCACGGACGGCCTTGCCATTGCGGCCGCATTCATGGCTGATGTCCGGATCGGTGTGGTGACATCTATTGCCATCATCGCCCACGAATTACCGCAGGAACTCGGCGATTTTCTGGTGTTGATTCATTCCGGTTTTTCGCGCCGCAGGGCATTGTTCTGGAACGTAATGTCGAGTTTTGCAACGTTGCTGGGTGCATTGCTCGCCTACGCGATGCTGGTTTCACTGTCTGATTACGCCATCATGTTTCTTTGTTTTGCCGCATCAAGCATGATTTACGTCGCGATTGCAGATTTGATTCCCGGGCTACACAAGCGGTCTACGCTTACCGATAGCGCACAGCAAATTTCACTGATCGGGGCGGGTGTCGCTTCCATCTGGATGGTTCACCTGTTCGTCTAGCGGCTGAATTACGCTCGACTGTCGTTTTGCCGCTCGCGCGCGTAACCTTGTTCCACCCAGCCATAGCAGCAATACGGTCGGTGCGAGGCCATAAAGTACAAAAGTCAGTACGCCCGCCGTAATATTTTTCTCGGTGATTGCCATCATCAAGGT
>JAJAYN010000404.1 GCA_026786225.1 Burkholderiales bacterium
CATACAAACCGATATAGCCGCGTTCGGCCCAGAATTTGCCCCACATCACCGTGCGCGCCGCGAGCGTGGTGGCATCAAATTTTTTTGCGCTGCTACTGAACACACCCGAGCGCCCGTGCAGCATCACGATCGCCGGGCGCGGACCGGGCCACGCTTTCGCATCGGGCATATACAAATACCCGGCAAGTTTTACCTTGCCGTCAGCACTGTCGAACGTGACGGTCTCGGGTATTTGTCCGCGTGCCGCCGGCAGCGCAAGCAGCAGAAGTGCCGCAGCGAATAGACGACCCATACGCAACTCCTCGCTAAAGTTGTGTTGATGCAAACAGCAATCGTTTGCGCACTCACTGGCTCAGTGAGCCTACTGAAAAACATCTCCCCCGGCAAACATGCCGTCCCCATCGTCGTCGTCATTCTTTCTTGCCTTGTCTACGCGCTCTTTCAGCGATGCCGCCGCCGCGCTGAACGCCTGCAGCGACACTGGCTGGGCGATGCGCAGTGCGGGGTGCTCGATGACATTTATGGTCTGCACGTCGGTCAGGCGTTTGTGCGAAACCCAATGCTGGGCCAGCGGAATCACTATCGCCAGGCTTGCCACCACGACGACGCCGATGCGCAGTGTGCGCCAATGCCGTGGATCGGCCAGGCGCAGATGAACGCGCACCGTCATCGCCGCAACGATCACGACTACCGGCTGGGTGATGCGTAGCGGCCACAGCCAAGATGCCGAGAAGGCGAGCAATTCCAGGGAATTCAATATCAACGTCGCGGCAAGATAGCCGGTTGAGGCAATCGCCAGATGCGAAAAAAATCGTTCCGCACCCGTTAAGAGCCGCCCGAACAACGCATACATGGCGCTCCACATGCAGAGCACGGCGGCGAGGCTGCCGAGACCATAAAGATACGGCGGCGATTTTTCCTGTAAGTCATTGAGCCACAGCTGCCACGCGCCGTGCGCGAGCACCAGCACAAATCCCAGCAGCGCCAGCGGCCATTCAGGGCGTCGCGACAGCAATCGTTCGGCAGGCACCGCCCAATGGCTTGAACGTGCGCGGATGTGTGACTGGCCCAGTCGAAAGGGCGCGTCATTGCTGACGTCAAATACCGCGGCGCGCTTGTTGTGCGCCGAAATGATGCCGTTGCGAGTGCCGAGGTCGATGAGGCGCGCCGTGCCATCCGCCGCAACGTCCAGCCTCGCGTGGTGTGCCGCACAGTGTGGATCATCGAGCACCAGATCATTATCGAGCGCCCGGCCGATACGGATTCCCGTGGATGAATCGGTCGAATCCGCCGGCGGCGCGATAACCGGCACGCGCGCCAGCACCGAGCCGTCGCGATGCAGTAGCTCAACGACCCAGCTCATTGCAGGCGCTCGAGGAACATATTGCTCAGTCGCTGGCCGTTTTCAAACGAGATACCATTCAGGGACAAGGTACTCAGCATGCGCTCGCGGGCGTCGTCCACCTGTGTGGCGCTGACATTGAAATCGTAGATGCCCTCAAACTTCTTGAAGGCCTTGATGCAGATGGCGACACGGTAAACGTGGACCGCGCCACGGACGTAATCGTCGCGACACTCGTCGGGTGTCATTTCGCTGCTGCCAGGCTGGAATGAGGCGCTCGCCCGACCGGGCGACGTGATGGCCAGAAATTGTGGTGTGGCGAGCTTGTCGTTGCGAAGCAGCACGTGCCGCACGCTCAGGAATCCTGTGTAGAGATTGCCGCGCACGAACAATTCCGAGCGCAGGCTGCAATCGAGCGTGTCGCGCTCGTAGCGCAGGCGTTCACCATCGCGTCCTCCCGCCCAGCATTTGGTCAGACTGCCGTCGAGCGTCGGCACGATCCGGCCGGACAGGGTCTGACTGGCAAAGCCCGCTTTGGCGTTCGCAACCGTGAGGTCGGTTTTGGCGCCTGAGCCCTTCCTGTCGTCGACTTTGTCGGTCACGTTTGTGTCGGACATATCGAGCAGCTTGCCGGCGACAAAATTCTGGTGTGCGATCAATTGACGTGCGACTTCGGTACGCCATTCCTTGCGTGGCGGCGTCTGCCAGGCGCGCTCCAGCAATTCGCGCGCATAGCGTACTGGCACAAGGAAGGCCAGCAACTGGCCGCCGCGGCGGGTGGCGACATTCACGCCCACCACGCGCCCGGCCTCATCGATGGCAGGTCCGCCGCTCATGCCCGAGTTAAGGGCGCCGGAGAACAGCATCTGCTCGTAAATACGCGATTCGACCGGGCCGTTATAAATGCCTTCAGAGATCAGAAAGCCCAGCTCGAGTGGATTGCCGAGCGAAAAAATACGTTCGCCTTGCGAAAGCGGGCTGTCTCGCAAATCAAACGCGGGCCAAGCGGGTGAACCGTTCAGGGGTTCGGCGCGCAGCACGGCCAGATCGTGGATCACGTCGACGGCCACCAGCGTTGCTTTTACGGTGCGTTCGCTGGTCGGGCGCAATTCGATGCGAAATTTTTCAGGGTTGATCGCGAGTGAAGAAACGACGTGGTAGTTGGTGATCAGCCAGACCCCTTTGGGACCGTCATCGCGCACCACAAAGCCCGAACCGAGCGAGGACTGTTCGTTGGCACTCTTGAGCAACACCCGAACCTGTACCAGGCGGTCCTTGTAGCGCGAAAAAAGATCGCGGGCCGAGGCAGATGGCGCAGGCAACGGCACTTGCGCCGGCCGCGCGGTCGCATCGACGCCCGCACCCTTTTCCAGCGGCTGCGCGCGGACCGGCTGGAAAATGGCTGTGCAAATGAGCAGACAGGAAAAAACTGCGCGTAGCGTCGGGATCATGGTGGCGGGTGTCTGCAAAAAATGGTGGTGCGGTTCAATGGCTGGCCTGCCGGTTTCCCCTGTCAACGCTTCGCATCCCACCTCGCGATGAAATACGCATGACTCGGGGCCAAGGTGATTCGC
>JAJAYN010000405.1 GCA_026786225.1 Burkholderiales bacterium
GGATAAGCTTATGCGTGCCGATGGCGATATCGACGGTGCCGTCGGCAATCCCTTTGAGTCCCGCCGTGGTTTCCTTCGCCGAGCGAAACCGCGAGAATTCGGCGATCTTGACCGGCCATTCTGCAAAGCGATCCGAGAAATTCTGGAAGTGCTGCTCGGCCAGCAATGTGGTCGGCACCAATATTGCCACCTGCTTTCCTGCCGCCACGGCGATAAACGCTGCGCGCAACGCGACCTCGGTTTTGCCAAAGCCCACATCGCCACATACGAGGCGATCCATCGGCTTACCCGAAGTCATATCGGCCATCACCGCTTTGATTGCAGCGGCCTGATCCGGTGTTTCCTCGAATGGGAAGCTCGCTGAGAAGGCGTCAAATTCATTGAGCTTTAGCGGGAACGCGAAGCCTTGACGAGCAGCGCGACGTGCATACAGATTCAGCAACTCGGCTGCAGTATCCCGCACCTGCTCCGCAGCTTTCTTGCGTGCCTTCTCCCACTGGCCGCTGCCAAGTTTATGCAATGGGGCGGTATCAGGATTGGCGCCGGTGTAGCGGGAAATGACAGAAAGCTGCGCCACCGGAACAAACAATTTGTCGCTGCCATCGTAATGCAGCTCCAGAAACTCCTGCGCACCTTCGCCCAGATCCATCGTAATCAGTCCGGCGTAGCGGGCAATACCGTGCTGCTCGTGCACCACCGGATCGCCGATCTTTACTTCCGCCAGATCGCGCAGCAGGCCCTCGGTGCTGGTACGCGTCTTTTCACGGCGGCGGGATTGCTTGACCTCGGACGCGTACAACTCGTTTTCGGTGACGATGGCCGTCTTCTCGTCGGGAAGAGAAAAGCCACTCTGGAGCGGGGTGAAGACGATGCCCAACCTGTCCGGCAGTAGAGCGAATGCCTCAACGTCGTTGACCGATGTGGCACTCAGGCCGTTTTCAGAAAGGAACTGAATGACTGTTTCGCGGCGACCCATGCCATCTGCGGTGATCAGAATCCTGCCTTCAAATGCGCTGACAAAGGCTCGAAATTTCGTCAACGGATCGGTGGCACGACGGTCAACTTCCACGGCGGGCAGCGCCAGCGCGCGTCCGTAGACTTCATTGCGATCAAGCCGGGTGAAAGGCTTCATCCTGCCAAACAGCTCATCGACTGCCAGGAAAATGTCTTTCGGCGGCAATAGCGGCCGGTCTTTATCGCCTCGCATCAACTCAAAGCGGGATTGCGTGTCTTTCCAGAAATCTTCCGCGTGGGCGCCTACATCGCCATGCAAAAACATGCGGGTGTTCTCCGGCAAATAGTCAAAGACCGTGGCAGTGCTCTCGAAGAATAGCGGCAGGTAATATTCAATGCCGTTGGGTGCGAGGCCCGCAGAGACATCCTTGTACATGCGGCTCTTCGACGGATCACCTTCGAAACGGTCACGGAAATTTTCACGAAAACGATGCTGTCCGTCCTTGTCGAGCGGAAATTCGCGCGCCGGCAGCAAACGAATCTCGTTGACCGGATAGATGCTGCGCTGGGTATCGACGTCGAAGGTGCGAATCTGATCGACCTCATCGCCAAAAAGGTCCACGCGATAAGGCACCGAGCTGCCCATCGGAAAGAGGTCTATCAAACCGCCGCGCACAGCGAATTCGCCCGGCGCCATCACCTGCGAGGTGTTGGTATAGCCGGCCAGCGTGAGATCGCTGCGCAGCCGTTCAAGATTGAGACGGGATTTGATCCTGACAAAAAACGAATGCCCGGCGAGGTATTCGCGCGGACACAACCGCGTCATCGCGGTGGTGACTGGCACGATGCCGACATCGAACTGGCCGTGCGAAAAATGATAGAGCGTCGCCAGTCGCTCCGACACCAGATCGGGGTGCGGCGAAAAGTGGTCGTAAGCCAGTGTTTCCCAATCCGGGAGACGGTGGACACGCAATGCGGGCCGGAAGAAGGCGATTTCTGCGCTCAGGCGCTCTGCGTCCTGAGCGCTTGCTGTGAGGACGAACAGGGGCGCACCCTTTCCTGCACATCGGGCCAGAAAGTAAGCGTCGGCAGAGCCGTGTGGCAGCATTCTTGGTGTGATCTTATTCAGGGATGATGCCGACAACGCCGGTGACCGCGCCATCGACTGCGGAAGTGTCGGCATATTGGGCGTCATCCGTGTCATCCCCGGCCAACAGAAACGGTTGCAGCAAGCTGGCAAGTTCAGCCGCCGATTTGACACGTTCCTCGCGATCCTTTGCCATCAGTGCGTCGAGCACCGGCTGCAAGGCGCGCACGCGCCTCGGCAACAACGGGATTTCATCGTGTATGTGTTTGAAAATAACCTGTATCGCGCTCTCACCTACGTAAGGCTGGGCGCCCGTCAACATTTCGTAAAAAATGACACCGGCACTGTAAAGGTCGCTGCGTCCATCGACCGTCAGGCCCTGTCCCTGCTCCGGGCTCATGTAAAACGGTGAGCCCAGTACATCACCGGTTATCCGATTGCGGGCAACATGTCCAAAGCGTGTCGAAATATTGAAATCGATCAGTACCATTTCATCGCCGCGAAAGAAAATGTTTTCCGGCTTCACGTCCATGTGCGCGAAGTTTCCGGAATGCACCACCGTGAGCGCGCCGGCCAGGTCAAACAAAACCTGTACCGCTTCGCGTGGGGTGATGCCAGCGGCCATGCGTCGCCGCAGATCACCGCCCGACAGGTATTCAAGCACCACATAGGGCCACGAGTCTGCCACACCCGCATCGACATAGCGCACGACGTTGCGTCCATTCAGACTGGCAAAGAATCGATAGCGCTCGCAGAAGAGTCGCGCGTCGGCAGTGTGAATCGGCGTACTCAATGCGACTTTGACGATCACGCGCCTGCGATCAGCGACGCTTTCGGCACTGAAGACCTGCGCCAGATTGCTGCTTGCCAGTGTGGCGACAAAACGAAAATGTTCGATTGCAAGCGTGTTGAGTTGGCCGTTGGCAATAAAGCTGAATTGCCCAAATCTTTGCGCACTGGCGTGAAGTACCGCGGCGGCGACATCCAGTGTGTTATTCGCGCTTTTTCCCGCCCGATCGCCCAGCAACCCGACAATTGTCTCGACCAGTGAGCGCCTCGAGAATGCATCCTTGAACAATACGGAGGCTGCCCCCGCCGTGACCAGCATGCCCGCCTGCGCCTCCAGTTCAGGGGAGACCATCAGGATTACCGGCGGACAACCGTCGCGCGCCACCAGTCTCTTTAGCGACGCGCACGCTTCGGCGAATGTGCCGATGCCGCCCAGCAAAATCACATCGCTATGCGCGCCAAATGTGAGGCCTGCACCCTGCAGTGTTTCGGCAAACGGATCGACTTCTTCTACGCATGCCGTTGGCCATTGCGCGAGAAGAAATGCGCTGAGCACGGCCCGATACCCCGCAGACCCATCGATCACCGCGAAGTTGAGCTGCTGTTGCTGGCTTTCCTCAGGCACGATAAAAACTCACAGACGCAAACGCGCAACGCATATTAGGCAACGACAACGGGAATCTTGCCAATCTTTGCGCGCCACTCAGCGGGACCGGTTTTGTGTACGGAATTTCCGTTTGAATCCACCGCAACGGTGACGGGCATGTCTTTGACTTCAAATTCATGGATCGCCTCCATACCCAGATCAGCGAAAGCCACCACGCGCGCGCCGCGTATCGCCTTGGATACGAGGTATGCGGCGCCACCCACCGCGATGCAGTAGACAGCGCGATGTTTTTTGATTGCCTCAAGTCCGGTAGCGCCGCGCTCGGATTTGCCGATCATCCCGATCAAGCCGGTTTGGGCCAACATCGCTTCCGTAAAGCGGTCCATCCGCGAGGAAGTGGTTGGGCCTGCGGGGCCGACGACCTCTTCGCGCACTGCATTGACGGGGCCTACGTAATAGATGAAGCGGTTAGTGAAATCTACCGGCAGTTTTTCGCCGTTGGCAATCATATCGGTTATGCGTTTGTGCGCAGCATCGCGGCCTGTCAGGATCTTTCCCGATAGCAACAGGGTCTCGCCGGATTTCCAGGAGGCGATTTCATCTTTGTTCAGCGTATCCACATTGACGCGGCGTGAAGATTTGAAATCGAGTGCCAGCTTCGGCCAGTCCTCCAGCGATGGCGGCGTTAGCACTGCCGGCCCGCGACCATCCAGCGTGAAATGCAGGTGGCGCGTTGCTGCGCAGTTGGGCAGCAAGGCAACAGGCTTGGATGCTGCATGCGTCGGGTAATCGTTCACCTTTACATCAAGCACAGTGGCGAGACCCCCCAGGCCTTGTGCACCAATACCAAGTGCATTGACCTTCTCGAAAATCTCCAGCCGCAATGCCTCGGCGCGATTGGCGGCACCGCGCGCCTGCAACTGATGCATATTGAAGGGCTCCATCATTCCCCACTTGGCCATCAGCATCGCCTTTTCCGGCGAACCACCGATGCCTAGCGAGAGCAAGCCGGGCGGACACCAGTCGGCCCCCATGCTGGGCACCATTGACAACACCCAGTCGACAATATTGTCCGAGGGCAGCAAGATCGCGAACTTGGATTTGTTTTCAGAGCCGCCGCCTTTGGCCGCGACGATGACTTCTACTTTATCGCCCGGAACGATTTCGATGTGTGTGACACCGGGGGTGTTGTCGGTGGTGTTCTTGCGCGTGCCATCAGGATCAACAAGCATGGAGCCGCGCAACGGGTTGTTGACGTCCGTGTAAGCGCGGCGCACACCTTCGTTGACCATTTGCTCGGGCGTCATCGGCCCTTCGAAACGCACGTCCATGCCGACACGGATAAAGGCGATGCAGATTCCCGTGTCCTGACAGATCGGGCGATGGCCTTCAGCCGCCATCCGCGAATTGATCAGGATCTGCGCCATGGCGTCCTTGGCGGCAGGAGACTCTTCCCTCAAGTAAGCCTCGTGCAAAGCCTTGATGTAATCAACGGGATGGTAGTAGCTGACGTACTGAAACGCATCGGCGACAGACGAGATGAAGTCTTCCTGCTCAATGGTGACCATGATGATCCTTTAGTGTGCAGCGCCGCCGGCCTTGGACGGCTTTTCCTGTTGGGACATGATCTTGTCGCAATAGGCAATCGAAAGTGCCGATAACAAAAATACAACGTGAATGACGGTCTGGGCAATCCATTCTCCGTTAGCCATGTAAGCCTTAGCGTTGATAAAAGTCTTCAGCAGGTGGATGGAAGAGATGCCAATGATGGCAGTGGCCAACTTTACTTTCAGCACCGACGCGTTGACGTGCGACAGCCATTCCGGCTGGTCTGGATGTCCGTCGAGACCAATACGCGAAACAAACGTCTCGTAGCCGCCGATGATGACCATGATCAGCAAATTGGAAATCATCACTACGTCAATGAGCCCGAGCACCACTAGCATGATGGTGACCTCATTGAGCTTGGTAGGTACCGCAGCGCCCTCGACCGCGATCGCGGTGAGGATATGCTGTAGTGCAGCCTCGTTGCCAAAAGCGGCGAGAATCAGGTAATACAGCTCCGACCAAAACATGAACACATATACGGCTTGCGCGAGAATGAGACCCAGATACAGAGGCACTTGCAGCCACCGGCTCATGAAAATCAGGGCGGGCAGCGGTTTCATTGCGGGGGATTTGAGTTTTTCAGTCATGGCTTGGTCCGGAAAATAAATAGAAAAACCCTCGCAAAGCGGCTTTGCGAGGGAACTGATTCAGCGATTTTCAACCAACCATGTGACGGCCGCATGGCATGGCAGCACATTTCGCTACCACCCGCAGGCTGACCATTTACGGGTGAGCGGTCAACGAATGACGGGTCTATGAAAAAGACAAGGCAATCGCCGGACTGATTTCCCGACGCAGAATTTTACCATTCTTGGTGCGCGGAAAATCCCTCGCGAGGTAGATTCGCTTGGGCGCTTTGTAGGCAGCCAGATGTTGCTGTCCATAGGATTGCAATTGTTCGGCAGAGACTTCCGCGCCCGGTTGCGCAATCACATACGCGACCACGAGCAGCTTGTCTTTTTCGATTTCTTCGCCGATACAGGCGCAATCGGCAACCGCCGGATGCGATTTCAATACCCGCTCGACCTCATACGGTGAAACACGGTAGCCGAAGCTTTTGATAATGTCATCCTTGCGGCCCAAAAACCACAAGTACCCATCCTCGTCAACCTTGGCGTAATCACCTGTAAAAAAATAACCGTCGTGCCGATATTTGGCGGTCTCGTCGGGGAGATTCCAGTAGCGCAAAAACAAACCAGGGTCGGACTCAGGGACGGCGATCATGCCTTCTTCTCCAAGCGGTACAACCTGCAGGGTTTCGGGGTCAAGCAATTGGATCTGGTGCCCCGGCTGCGGAAAGCCCGCCGATCCTGCACGGATCGGGCGATGGATACTCTGCGACAGGTAGTACGAAAATTCGCTCATACCGACCGCTTCGTAGATTTCCATACCGAAACGCGTGCGCCATGCTGCCAGCATGTCGTCGGACAAGTGCTCACCGGCGCTCATGCACATGCGCAGCGAGGGTACCGTCGTTTTGTCTGCGCTGGTCTTTTGAATAATTTGCCGATAGATGGTCGGCACACCGATAAAAATGGTCGCTTTGTGCTTGGCGATGAGATTGGTCCAGGTGTTCGCGTCATTCTTGCCTTCGTGCACGATCACCGTTTTTCCGCGATACAGTGGATCCATCAACCCCGAACCGAGCACGTAGGTCCAATTAAATTTCCCTGAATGCAAAATGCGGTCGACGCTATTGGGGTCGAAGTTGAACCAGTATTCGGAGGCTGGCTCGCGACCGATCAACGCACGGTGCGCGTGCAACACACCCTTCGGATAACCCGTCGTACCTGAGGTGTAGACGAGATAGGCCGGGTCGCCCGCGTGTGTGGCATGCGCTGCCGACC
>JAJAYN010000406.1 GCA_026786225.1 Burkholderiales bacterium
CGCTTGGGGCGCTGCTGATAGGCCTCGTGTTCGCGCGCCAGCTCCGCTTCGAGCCGGCGGATTTCCATCGACTGTTGCAGCAGTTCTGCAGTACTTAACGGCTTGGGCGCGCCCGAGGGCTGTTGATTAATTTCACCCTGCAATATCTTGGCGGTGGATTTCGCCTGCGTCATCAGCGTTTTAACTTCCTGTTCGAGCTGTTTGACGCGCTCCTGCGCGATTTTGGCATTGGCGGCAGCGGATTGATCGACTGCCGGGAGAGGCGTTTTGGCGCGGCGCTTCTCATCCGTGTTGCCGCCGCCATCGAGGTTCGCCTGCGCCAGGGCATCGGCTTTGAGCGGCTTGTTGGCCGACTTCGCATTGACCAGCACCACATCCATCGCGTTGTGCGGGGGTATGAAATTCTTCGGATCGAAAAATTGCGCACCGACGGCGAGGATCAGGAACAAATGAATGGAGACCGACGCACAAACCGCCATCTGCGTCGGCACCGATACAGCGAGAATTTTTTGCACAGATAAAAAGACCGGCGGTGGCGGAAGCGCCGCCACCGCGTCGAGCCTGGCATCGATGCGGGTGTTCCAATGGCGGGCAATTTCGCGGGGTTTATCGAGCATCGCGACGATTGGCGCAGGGCGTAAAAGCATGCCCCGATTCTAAAGCCTTATGTCGATTCCGGCGATACGACGAGTGAAAATTCGCCGGATATGTCCCAGTAATTGAGCGGCCCTACCTGCACCCGCACCGGCGTCCTGGGTGGCAGCTCAGGGTTTTTGGCCAGCTTCACCACTAGCGGCAAGCCGTTGGCTCGCACCAGTTCGTCGCGAATCAGCGCGCCGTCGAACTCGCTGATGCCCTCCTGCTCGAAATAACGCAGGCACCAATAGCGTTCCAGGTTGCGTTGGAATTCGTTGTAAGCATCGTAGGTCACATCGAATCGGCGCGCGATTTCATTCAGCACGGGCGAGCGTTTGGGATAAGGTAGCGTTTCCGCACGGATCAGCGCGACGAGCTGCCGTTGGTTGACCAAGTCCACATAACGACGCAGCGGTGAACTCGACCAGGCGTATTGCGGCACTCCCAGCCCCTCATGCGGCAGTGCATCGGTCGTCATGCGTGTTTTCATATTTTGCTGCACGCGATAGATCGCAGCCACGCCGTTGTCGGCAAGCCATTTACCCCATTGGCTATTGACGAAAATCATCAACTCCGAGACCACCGTGTCGACGGGGTTGCCGCGCTTTCGTGTGCTAATGGCAACGCGACCATCGTCAATGTCGAAGTTGTAATCGACACGATCCTGCTCGTTGTCATTCTTGCCGCGTCTTGCCGCAAGTGCTTTGGCCACTTTGTGCAGCAGAATCAACTCCGCACCGAATTCGCCTTCCGCGACACCATTGCTGATGGCGGCTTCATCGAAATAAGTCTCAAGGACACCGATGCGCAAATTCTTTTCGATGTGGACGCGCTCAATGGCCGAGCGGGTCTGTTCGATCGCGAAGGTTTGCGTCGAAAACGTCGCGTAATAAGAGACAGTGGGACAACGCCGCCCTTCGGCAAGCGTTGCATGCACGACTGCATCGCCGGGCAGCATGGTGATCTTGTCACCGGGGAAATAGACGGTCGACAGACGATCATTGGCGAGTTTTTCCAGCGCACTGTCGCTGCTGAAGTAGAGCGCCGGCGCGGCGATATGGATGCCGATTTCAACGTGGTCGGCATCGACATGATTGATCGAGAACGCGTCGTCAATTTCCGTCGTGGTGGCGTCGTCGATGCTGATCGCACGTACATTTGCGATGGGTAGTTGATCCAGATCGACCGTATCAATCAATCCGTCGATTGCGCCTTTATAGTCGCGGCCCCGTGGAAAGTAATCGGCGAGGAACTTACCCAAGTGGTAATCGTGCTGTGCCGTTTCCTTGTTTGTCCAGGCACCGGCTTGAAAGAACAACAGCGGCAGTGCGGTATGCGTCTCAGCCACGGCCAGCTCGCAGGCTTTCACCAGCAAAGTGTTACGGTCGGGGTTGTAGAGCAGCGTATCGCGATGCGAGCGCATTTCTTCGGGCATCACGCCGGCCTTCAATTGTTCGACCCAGCCTGCCATTTGCGCCGCTTCGCGTTTTTTCCGCTCGATCGAGGCGAGTGCGGCCTTCAGGTTTTCTTCCGGCGCGGCCTGATAGCGCCCCTTGCCGCGCTTATAAAAATACATCGGTGCGTCATGCAATCTCAGCGCGGCGGCGGCGGCTTCAGGCGGTGATGGTTTGTGACCAAAATACTCCTGTGCCATTTCTTCGCAGCCGAACTCCTCCTTGCCGCAGACCTGCCAGAGAAAATCAGGATCAATGTCTGCTGCCAGCGCTTCTGCCGTTGGCATAAATTGTTCGAGCGCGGACTCGAACCGCAACAGCACGGCATTCGCCTTGATCTTGCTGCGCTTGCCGGAAATCGATTCGATTTGCAAAGACGTGCCGATATCGGACATCACATGCCCGACTTTGAAACCGCCGTCTTCCTCAAAAAAAACATTCATGACAATGCAGGTAAGGCGCTCAATGCCGAATGACGGCAAAGCGCGTGAAAGGAGGGCGATTATACCGGGCACTGCAGTGCATAATTCTTGCCGAGAGGAAACAATTCAATGCAATCACAATTTCAAAACGCCGTCTTTCAAAACGCGATAGCCGTCGCCCCGCACGCCGCCGCCGCAGAAGCCGCCACGCATATCCTGCGCGAAGGCGGCAA
>JAJAYN010000407.1 GCA_026786225.1 Burkholderiales bacterium
GAGTAATCGTGCGAGGCGTGGCATGTTGAAACTTCTGCCCCAGGCGATAGTGTTCGAAAAAATAACCAGCCAGCGGGCGAGCAGAATTTTCCGGAGCGTCCATGGCGCTCAAGCCACTTCCAGTTCTTTGGTCATTTCCACCAGTGCCAGCAGGCGTTTCGCGGCATTTACGTGGTGATGTTCAACGAGGCGTCCATTGAGCATGATGGTGCCCCGACCTTCGTGATGGGCTTTTTCAAGGGCAGAAATCACCTCGTGGGCATGACCAATTTCAACTGACTTTGGTGTGAACGCGTCATTGCAATAGGCCAGTTGGTTGGGGTGCACCAGTGACTTGCCATCGAAGCCCAAGTCACGCGTCAAACGGCAGGCTAATTCAAAAGAGTGCATATCCTTGATGTCGACGCTGATACCGTCGATCACACCGCGCTTATACGCGCGCCCTACCAGCAGCACATGCGACAAGGAATAATGAAGCGCCAGACGATCGGGTGTCTTATGGCCGTGCAATTGCGTGAGCAGATCGCTGGTCGCCATGATCATGCAGGCGATGCGGTCAGATGCAGCGGCAATTTCTTCGGCGCGCAACACTGCGAGCGGGCTTTCAATCATGACCATGATCGGGAGATGCGAGCCACCGGCTTTGTCGAGCACCGAGAGCGCTTCAATGACATCGGACTTGCTCTCGATATTGGGGAAAAGTATCGCATCCGCCCCAATGTCGGCGACCGCTTTGATGTCGTCGATACCCCAAGGGGAGTCGAGATCGTTGACACGAACCACCTTTTCGCGTCGGCCGAATCCGCCTTGCAGCACGGCTTCAACAATCTGGTCGCGCGAACTCTCCTTGTTTTCCACCAGTACCGAATCACCGAGATCGAAAATGAGCGAGTCCACCTTCAGTGAGCGCGCCTTATGCAGGTATCGTGGCGCGCAACCAGGAACATAAAGCATCGAACGGCGGGGACGTAGGTAAGGCGTCATGTGTCTGGAGTTCCGTTTGGGGGGCGGGATGCGGCGCAACGAATCGTGTTTTGCGCAGTGCAACAATATTATGTCGCACCTCGCAAAAAGTCAATAGACTTATATCTTATATAAGACATACAATATATAAAGCCTTACTGCGGACCATGCTAGCATCTATGCGAATTCAACCAGCTTTAGACCACGACGCTTCGATGGCTCCCAATTTTTCCGGCCCCAGCTTTCGGCCACTTTACGATCAAATCAAGATCCTGCTGACGCAAAGCCTGATCGCTGGCGAATGGAAACCTGGCGAGGCAATTCCCTCGGAAATGGAACTTGCGGCGCGCTTTCAGGTGAGTCAAGGCACTGTCAGGAAAGCCATCGATGCGTTGGCGGCCGAAAATATTCTGATTCGGCGTCAGGGTAAAGGCACCTTTGTTGCCACCCATACAGAGCCCAAACACCAGTATCGATTTCTCCACATCATTCCGGACAAGGGCGAAAAGGTTCATCCAACGACCAACTTCATAGACGTCAAACGCGGCAAGGCGAGTGCGGAAGTCGCCGGTGCGCTTGACTTGAAGAACGGTGCCCCAGTGACTGCTATCCGGCGCGTACTCGTGTTTGCCGAGGTACCGATCATCCTTGATGAGATCGTTTTGTCATCTGCCTTGTTTCCGAATTTGACGATTGAAAAAATCCGCGAATCGCGTGGCTCGATTTACAGCTTTCTCGAGACCAGCTACGGATTACGCATGATCCGGGCAGAAGAGCGGCTCTATGCAGTGGCTGCTGACAATGCGGCGGCGCACCATTTGCTGGTGGCAGAAGATACGCCGTTGCTGTGTGTGGATCGGATAGCCTTTACATACGGCGACAAGCCAGTCGAGTGGCGACGCGGATTGTGTTTGACGCAGGGTTACTCGTACTACAACGAACTGGCCTGAACAGTTCGCGCGGTCGGGTTTTCTTCTGACGCGATTCGATGAGACCTTCAGAGGGCGACTGCTCTTTCAACGACGTCGGTCACCCATTGATTCAGGCTCTTGTCGGCACTCGCCGCCGCGATGCTCGCCGCCGCATGCACTTCCGGCGGCAACCGTAACAGTAGCTTGCCTGACGCCGGCCGTTCAGGACGGCGACCTTCTTTTTCGCATTCGGACAGATAGTGATCGACGGCAAATTCAAAATCCGCGTGCAGTTCGTCAACGCTCGCGCCGTGAAATACCAGCTCCTCGGACATACCCAAGAGACGCCCGACGAAAATCCGGTCGCTGGCGTCGTAATCGATTCGTGCGGTATAGCCACGATATTTGATGCAATTGCGCATGGGCGTGTTGAAATGTCTTACCAGCACGAATGCCACATGATACCAGAAAGTAGTATCACATGATTTCTCGTTGCCCGCGGGCCATGCGTATCCCCGAATCGTCACGGTTCTTCAGATAAAAAATAGTTTTAAATCATATGGTTAGACTGCTTACTATGCATATCCGCCCGGCTGCCGCTACGAGGCATGCCGGCGACGCGCTGCTCTATGCAGTATCGGGAAATTCATATTAAAATCAAGCGAACCGGCAGTGCTTACAACATCTGCAACCGCGTGAATATCCCGTTTGCCTTCTCAATTGTCTCGCTAAAGACAACTTCAAAAGGTACCAGCCATGCCCAGTCCGAAGTCCGCGTCACGTCAGCGACCTAAATACTACGATCTGAATTTGCTGCATCTGCCGATGCCGGGTTTGGTGTCGATTTTTCATCGCATCACTGGTGTCGTGATGTTCCTGTTCCTGATTCCCACCGTGTTGTTCGTGCTGCAGTGCACGCTCGGGTCCGAAACCGGATTCAATCAATGGAAATCGATCTTCGCCCAACCCATCGTCAAATTGGTCGTGCTCGGCTTTGTCTGGAGCTATATGCATCATCTGTTTGCAGGTATTCGCTATCTATTGCTGGATATACATTTTGGTACTGCGCTTGAGCCTGCGCGGTCATCTGCGCGCATCGTCCTGGCGCTGGGCTTGATCGCAACGGTACTGGTCGGGGTGCGCATATGGTAAGCGCCACAAAGAAAATCCCTGTCGGCGCGCACTATGGTTGGCAAGACTGGCTGGCGCAGCGCGTCACCGCCGTCATCATGTTGCTGTTCAGCATCGTCATCATCGGTTACTTCATGCTCAAGGGTGGCGTGAACTACGCCGAATGGAAAGAACTGTTCCGCTCGCAGACCTTTCGCATCTTCGTACTGGTGTTTTTCCTCTCCGTTTACTACCACGCCTGGATTGGCATCAAGGACGTACTGATGGATTACATCAAGCCGGCAGGCTTGCGTATCACCGCGCAAGTGGCAGTGCTGCTTTTTCTGCTGGGTTGTTCAATTTGGTCGGTCACAATCATCTGGGGCGTATAAGCCATGGCAATTCCTGTTCGCAAATATGATGCGGTCGTTGTCGGTGCCGGTGGGTCGGGGTTGAGAGCCGCGCTGCAGTTGTCCAACGCCGGTTTGAAAGTCGCCGTGCTGTCCAAAGTTTTCCCGACGCGTTCGCACACCGTTGCCGCGCAGGGTGGGGTCGGCGCTTCACTCGGCAACATGGGCGAGGACAACTGGCACTGGCATATGTACGACACCATCAAGGGTTCAGACTGGCTGGGTGACCAGGACGCCATTGAATTCATGTGCCGCACCGCGCCTGAGGCGGTGATTGAGCTCGAACATTTCGGCATGCCGTTTGATCGCAATGAAAACGGCACCATTTACCAACGCCCGTTTGGTGGGCATTCGTCTAATTTCGGCGAGAAGCCGGTACAGCGCTCTTGTTGCGCCGCAGACCGCACCGGCCATGCCATGCTGCACACGCTCTACCAGCGCAATATATTTGCCAACACGCAGTTCTTCGTCGAGTGGATGGCGCTCGATTTGATTCGAGACATTGAAGGAAATGTGCTCGGTGTCACCGCGCTGGAAATGGAAACTGGCGAGATGATGATCTTTCACGCAAAGGCAACGTTGTTTGCCACCGGCGGCGCGGGACGCATTTACGCTTCCAGCACCAATGCCTTTATCAATACCGGCGATGGCCTCGGCATGGCGGCGCGTGCGGGCATTCCGCTCGAAGACATGGAGTTCTGGCAGTTCCATCCGACCGGTGTGGCGGGTGCGGGCGTACTCATTACCGAGGGTGTACGCGGCGAAGGCGGCATTTTGCTCAATAAAGACGGCGAACGTTTCATGGAGCGCTATGCGCCGACCATGAAAGATCTGGCTTCGCGCGATGTCGTCTCTCGCGCCATGGCGACTGAAATCAAGGAAGGTCGCGGCGCCGGACCAAACAACGATTACATCCTGCTAAAGCTCGATCACCTCGGCCCAGAAGTTATTAACAAGCGTCTGCCCGGCATTCGCGAGATCGCGCTGAAATTTGGCAATGTCGATTGCATCAAGGAGCCGATCCCGGTCGTGCCAACCTGCCACTACCAGATGGGTGGCATCCCAACCAATTACAAAGGCGAAGTGGTGGTGCCGAAGGCAGGGAACGTCAATTCACTCGTGCACGGTTTCTATGCGGCCGGCGAATGCGGTTGCGCATCGATTCACGGCGCAAACAGGTTGGGAACCAATTCACTTACCGACTTGCTGGTGATGGGTAAATCGTCGGGCGATTCGATGATCCAGTTCATCAAGGAAAACAACACCCACCTGGATTTGCCCAAGGATGCCGGTGCTTATTCTGCCGCGCGTCTAGTCAGGCTCGACACACAGAAAAACGGCGAAAACGTCTATGAGGTTGGCAACGCCATGCGCCAGACAATGCAGGCGCACTGCGGTGTGTTCCGCTTCCCGGACATGCTCCAAAAAGGTGTGTCCAAAATCAAGGAAGTCGCCGAGCGGGCAAAGAGTCTGGAGATCAAGGATAAATCCAGGGTCTTCAACACCGCACGCATCGAAGCGCTGGAACTTGAAAATTTGATTGAAGTTGCTGTCGCCACCATGATCTCAGCCGAAGCGCGCAAGGAAACGCGCGGCGCACACGACCGCGCGGATTGCCACGATCGTCCCGGGTTCGTGAATGGCCGCGATGATGAAAACTGGCTCAAGCACACGCTTTGGTACAAGGATGGCAACAAGCTCGATTACAAGCCGGTAAACCTTACGCCACTCACCGTCGAATCGATCGCGCCCAAGGCGCGGACCTACTAGCGGCACCTAATTGTTGAGATGGAAACAAGAGACCAACTATGAAATTCATCATCGAACGCTTTGACCCCGACCAGGACCAGAAGCCGTATTTTAAGGAATACGACATTCAGCTCGAACCGTCGGATCGGATGTTGCTCGACGCGTTGATCCGTATCAAATCCATAGACGACACGTTGGCATTGCGCCGTTCCTGTCGCGAAGGCATCTGCGGCTCGGATGCGATGAATATCAACGGCAAAAACGGACTCGCCTGCATCACGAAAGTCAGCGATCTGAAAGAGCCGGTCAAGCTGCGTCCACTACCCGGTTTGCCGATCATCCGCGACCTGATCGTGGACATGACGCAGTTCTTCAAGCAATACAATTCCATCAAGCCGTTTGTCATCAACAATGACCCACCGCCAGAGAAAGAACGCCTGCAATCGCCCGAAGAACGTCTTGAACTCGACGGCCTCTACGAATGCATTCTGTGCGCGTGCTGCTCAACCGCGTGCCCGTCGTTTTGGTGGAACCCCGACAAATTTGTCGGCCCGGCGGGCTTGCTGACAGCGTACCGCTTCATTGCCGACTCGCGGGATCAGGCGGTCAACGAACGCCTCGACAATCTTGAAGATCCGTATCGCCTGTTCCGCTGTCACACCATCATGAATTGTGTAGACGTGTGCCCAAAGGGTCTCAATCCTTCGCTCGCCATTGGCAAGATCAAGGAGATGATGGTCAGGCGCGGTGTTTGACGCATCGAAGGCTGAAATGGAGGAAGTTGTCGAAGATCGAAGACACGACCGCATTCGTTGGCATGCACGCCGGGGACTGTTGGAAAATGATCTGATCCTTACCCGCTTTCTGGATACACAGCTGGCTTCACTAGGCACGCAAGAAATGGCTTCGCTGGAAGAGTTGTTGCGATGGAGTGATAACGATTTGCTCGATGTACTGATGGGCCGCAAAGCTGCTGACGACGCGAGATTTCAGCCGCTGGTGGAACGCATCAAAGCAGCACAATATTAAAAATTTCGGGAGATCAAGAATGAATCCAAAAGGCAATGCAACACTGACCCTGGCTGACGGCAAATCGATAGCGCTACCGGTGTATGGTGGCACGCACGGTCCCGACGTCATCGATATCAGGAAGCTGTACGCCCAAACCGGCATGTTCACCTATGACCCCGGCTTTATGTCGACGTCATCTTGCAATTCCACCATCACCTATATCGATGGCGACAAGGGAGAATTGCTGTATCGCGGCTATCCGATCGAGCAGCTCGCGACCAAATGCGACTTCATGGATACCTGCCATTTATTGCTCTATGGTGACCTGCCTGATACCACACAGAAAAAAGACTTCGTCAGCCGCGTCACCAATCACACCATGGTGCACGAGCAGATGCAGTTTTTCCTGCGTGGCTTCCGCCGCGACGCCCACCCGATGGCGGTCATGACCGGTCTGGTGGGGGCATTGTCGGCGTTCTACCCGGATTCGATCAATCTGCATGACGCCAGGCAACGCGATATTTCCGCCATTCGCCTCATCGCCAAAATGCCCACGCTCGTCGCGATGGCATACAAGTACACCGTCGGCCAGCCGATCAATTATCCGCGCAATGATCTCGACTACGCCTCAAACTTCATGCGCATGATGTTTGCGGTGCCTGCTTCCGACTACAAGGTCAACGAGGTGCTGGTGCGCGCAATGGATCGCATTTTCATCC
>JAJAYN010000408.1 GCA_026786225.1 Burkholderiales bacterium
CCCGACAGGACTCGAACCTGTTACCCCCGCCTTAGAAGGCCGGTGGTCTATACAGATGAGCTACGGCCGCAACAATGACAATAATAGCCTGAGGCAACAACCGACACTGGCTGATCCGGACTCTACGCAATCGCGCTTGAAACAATGGTCGGGGTGATAGGATTCGAACCTACGACATCCTGGTCCCAAACCAGGCGCGCTACCGGGCTGCGCTACACCCCGACTGAGTGACACGCGAAGGGCGAATTATACGCGTGAAGCACCGCGAGGGCAAAACAAGTTTTGTAAAAAAACAAAGCGGCCTTAGTGTTTTAAGGCCGCTTTGTCACACTACTCGGCATCAACAAATTTACGCTTGCGGCGCGCCTTCGGGTGCTGGCGACTCCGAACGGGGCGCACGTGCTGGCGCTTCGGTCAGGGCTTTCATACTCAAGCGAACGCGGCCCTTGTCATCGGCTTCCATCACTTTTACTTTGACGATCTGGCCTTCTTTAAGGTGATCGGCCACAGCATTCACACGCTCGTGAGCGATCTGGGAGATGTGCAGCAGGCCATCTTTGCCAGGCAGCAACTGGACGATGGCACCGAAGTCCAGCAGACGTACAACGGGGCCTTCGTATACGCGACCAATTTCGACTTCAGCGACGATGTCTTCGATACGCTTCTTGGCAGCTTCGCCGGCTTCACTCGATACACAAGCGATGCTGATATTGCCTTCGTCATCGATGTCGATCTGGGTGCCAGTTTCACGCGTCAGCGCCTGAATCACGGCGCCACCTTTGCCGATGACTTCACGGATCTTGTCAGGGTTGATCTTCATCTTGATGATCTGCGGCGCGAATTGCGAGAGCTCGCCACGGGCTGCCGGAACGGCTTGTTTCATCAGGCCCAGAATATGCATACGGCCTTCTTTGGCTTGCTTCAACGCGACATCCATGATCTCTTTGGTGATGCCCATGATCTTGATATCCATCTGCAACGCCGTGATACCTTTCTCTGTACCCGCTACTTTGAAATCCATATCGCCGAGATGATCTTCGTCACCGAGAATATCGGTCAACACAGCAAAACGATTGCCGTCTTTAATCAGACCCATCGCTACACCCGCAACGTGCGCCTTGATCGGCACACCGGCATCCATGAGTGCTAGGCAACCACCACAGACGGAGGCCATCGAGGAGGAACCGTTGGATTCGGTGATTTCTGAAACAACGCGCATCGAGTAGCCGAATTCCGCTTCGCTTGGCAGTACTGCGACCAACGCACGCTTGGCGAGACGGCCGTGGCCGATTTCGCGGCGCTTTGGCGTGCCGACACGGCCAGTTTCACCAGTGGAGTACGGCGGGAAGTTGTAGTGGAACATGTAACGATCAACATACTCGCCTTGCAGTGCATCGATGCGCTGCGACTCTTTCAACGTGCCCAGCGTGGCAACCACAATCGCTTGCGTTTCGCCGCGGGTGAACAGCGCCGAGCCATGCGTGCGTGGCAATACAGATTGACGAATCGAGATCGGGCGAACGGTACGCGTATCGCGACCGTCGATGCGCGGTTCGCCGTTAAGAATCTGGCTGCGTACAACCTTCGCTTCGATGTTGAACAACAATGAAGTCACTGCATTCTTGTCAGGAGCGCCTTCAGCATCCGTACAAAGAGCAGTCACCACACGATTCTTGATCTCTTCAAGTTTTCCTGAACGCGTCCCTTTGGACTTGATGCGAAAGGCTTCATTGATATCGTTGGCAGCCATTTCGCTGATCTGGTCGATCAACGCTTGTGGTGGGGTAGGTGCAGCCCAGTCCCAAGAATCCTTGCCGGCTTCATCAGCCAATTCAAGAATCGCGTTGATGGCGGCTTGTTGTGCCTCATGACCAAACACAATGCCACCGAGCATGACGTCTTCCGGCAACTCGGAAGCTTCTGATTCCACCATGAGCACGGCGGTTTCCGTGCCAGCGACAACCAAGTCCATTTGCGACGTGGTTTCGAGTTCTGTCTTGGATGGGTTGAGGATGTACTGGCCATCGATATAACCCACGCGCGCGGCACCAATCGGGCCTTCAAATGGCAGGCCAGACAGCATCACAGCCGCTGAAGCGCCGATCATGGCGGGAATATCCGGATCGATTTCCGGGTCACACGACAACACCGTGGCGATGATTTGAACTTCGTTGTAAAAACCGTCCGGGAACAGCGGGCGCAGTGGCCGATCAATTAACCGGCATGTCAGGATTTCTTTCTCCGAAGGGCGCCCCTCGCGTTTGAAAAATCCACCGGGGATCTTGCCTGCCGCGAACGCTTTTTCCTGATAGTCAACGGTCAGTGGGAAAAAATCCTGGCCTTGTTTGACTTCTGTACGTGCAACACACGTCACGAGTACAACCGTATCGTCCATCGACACCAACACGGCACCATCTGCCTGCCGCGCGATCTCGCCGGTTTCGAGCGTCACCGTGTGACGGCCGTATGGAAATGATTTCTTGATAGCTTTCATTTGGGAATTCCCTCTTCTGGTCTCATTAACTTCGTCTACTTCATCATTATTCAACACTATCGTTCAGACACATGGATCTCGGTTGGTGACGCCATGCCCGAACAAAAATCAGACTTCTAAAATCGCGAACAAGAAAAAGCCCCGCTGAATTTGTATTCAGTGGGGCTTTTCGAATACCTCTGCTGCTGACGACTCTTACTTACGCAAGCCGAGTTTATCGATCAGTGAACGGTACGATTCAAGCTTGGTACGCTTCAGATAATCCAGCAGGGTGCGACGCTTGCTGACCATGCGCAGCAAGCCGCGGCGACCATGGTGGTCTTTAACATGAATCTTGAAGTGCGCCATCAATTCGTTGATGCGCGAAGTAAGCAGAGCGACCTGCACTTCGGGGGAACCAGTGTCGCCTTTGGCGCGCTGGTATTGCAGCATGACTTCTTGGGTTGTTGCCATTTTAATTCTCCAGTTCAGTTCACGTATCTTTTCGCAGATACTTGCGGCTACAGGCTATTCACGAGCATCAAGACGTCATGAGCAACCAAAGCGAAGACGTCGATTATAGCGGTTTTCGCCCATAAATGGCAAGAGAATCAGGGGTTTTCCGCGTTGTGCACAAGGGAAGGCGCCATCATTCGAAGCGCTGTCAACGTCGCGTTTTCTGCATCGCACTGAGACGCCGTTGCCACGCCGAGAAACGCGCCTTGGACGCCATACGCGCGGTAATTCTCTGTGTCACGTAATGGCATCGACAAAGACGCGATGCGCGGTGTTTGGCCGTTCTGCAACGCTTTGGCGGTGATTGCATCCAAATGAATTTCAGGTAACGCCATCGCGAGCGAGTCAGCCGGCAATAGTTTTGCGTCACGTTGCACAATGTCCATTCCATCCAGCGTTTCCAGCGTGACCGCCTGCTCCAGGCCGAATCCGCCTGTTGCCGTACGCCGCAATGCCGTCAGATGCGCGCCACAACCCAGTGCTTCGCCGATGTCTTCGGCCAGCACGCGGATGTAAGTACCCTTGGTTACGACGGTATCGATCACCAACTCGTCGCCTTCGAGGCTGACGGCACGTAATTTGGTCACGTTGATCTCGCGCGGCGCACGCTCGACCTCTAAGCCCTGTCGCGCGAGTTTGTATAGCGGTACACCGCCCTGCTTCAGTGCCGAATGCATCGGTGGAATCTGCGTTTGCGTGCCTGCGAATCGCGCCAGGACCACGTTTACTTTATTGATATCGACATCAACAGGTCGAGTCTCTACGATCTGCCCCTCGGTGTCGCCTGTACTCGATTTTTGCCCCAATTTAAGGGTGGCGCGATAGGCTTTTTCCGCGTCCAGCATGAATCGTGCAAATTTAGCTGCTTCGCCAAAACAAAGGGGCAGGAGGCCCGTTGCAAAAGGATCGAGCGTGCCGGTGTGTCCGGCTTTCTCGGCGTTTAACAACCGCTTTGACCACCCTACCGCCGTATTCGATGAGAGTCCGGCATGCTTATCGAGAAGTAGCACGCCGCTGATTGCGCGTCTGGCGATCTTCATATGTCAAACACGTGGCTCGCATCGCCAGCGACGTCGAACAAATGTTTAGCCGGCATCAGGCATGAAAGGCCAAGCATGCGGGCAAACTCCAGCACCGGCGCCGCTCTCTGGGCATTTTCGGCCTGAAAGGCACGCCAATACTTGGCTTTCACTTATTGACTAGTCTGAATGCTTGGCGTCGTCCGCCACTGCATCATCTATCAGCTTCGAAAGGCGCACACCACGTTCAATCGAGACGTCGATTTCAAAATGCAATTGCGGCACCGTGCGAATCGTCAATCGGCGCGCAAGTTGCGAACGCAGAAAACCGGCCGCGCTCTGCAATCCGTGCTGGCAGGACGCAACTTGCGCCTCGGACCCCAACGAAGTGAAAAACACTTTCGCGTGCGCGTTGTCCTGCGCC
>JAJAYN010000409.1 GCA_026786225.1 Burkholderiales bacterium
CAGGTCGCCGTAGCTGAAGGGCATTTCCTCGCCGGCGATATAAGGTATCTGCTCGCGCAGATCTTCCGGGCACGTCCAGTCGAAGGTAAGGTTGGTAAATGGCGTCTGCGTGCCCCAGCGCGAGGGCACGTTGAGGTTGTAGATGAGTTCCTGGATGGATTGCTTGACTTCGCGATACGACAATCCATCCTTACGAACGAACGGCGCCATGTAGGTATCGAACGAACTGAACGCTTGCGCGCCGGCCCATTCGTTTTGTAACGTACCGAGGAAGTTCACAATCTGCCCGACCGCGCTGGAAAGGTGCTTGGGTGGTTTGGCTTCCGTCTTGCCCGGTACACCATTGAGCCCTTCATTGAGAAAGGTGCGCAGCGACCAGCCCGCGCAATAGCCGGCGAGCATGTCGAGGTCGTGAATATGAAAATCGGCCACACGATGCGCTTCGCCCACCTCCGGCGGATAGACGTGGGTCAGCCAGTAATTGGCGATGACTTTGCCAGAGACATTGAGAATCAATCCGCCGAGTGAATAGCCCTGATTGGCGTTGGCATTGACGCGCCAGTCAAGCTGCTGCAAGTACTCATTGACGGAGGTGCCGACATCGACCACGCATTCGCGATCACGGCGCAGCTTGCGATGCTGCTCGCGGTAAACGATATACGCGCGCGCCGTGGTGAAAAATCCCTGTTCTACGAGTTGACGCTCAACAATATCCTGGATGTTCTCGACGCTGATGCTTGCTGCCATACGCTCAATCAGTGTGCGCGTCACTTCGCCTGCGACGTCATCTGCTTCGTGCTGGCCGAATTCACCGGTAGCCCGCCCAGCCATCAAAATGGCGCGCATGATTTTGCGCGAGTCGAACGGTACGGTGGACCCGCTGCGTTTGGCTACGCGCGTCAGGACAATGGCCTGGGGAACATTTGCTTCTGCCTCGATCATTATGTAGACGCCATCGGTAGTGGAATCGAAACACAATATCCACTGCATATAGTGGCGTCAATCAGAAAGCGCTTAGGCAAACGCCTATTTGACCAACCCATGATTTGGATCATGCTGGCGCATTCGATCCTGTCGCATCACGTCTGCCCTAAATAAATACGAGCGCACGTTTCGTGACTGCCACGGCAGCGATATACAGGATTACTGTTAACGCCGAAACCAACGCGCAAACCCGCACCGTCCTGGTCTTGCCATATTTCAATGCGATGGCACCGAGGCCAATGTAGACGATCAATGCGAGTACCTTTGCGGTCAGCCAGCTTTGAACGAATGGATACTGTTCGCTCCAGATCACCATTGTCAATGCGCTTGCCAGCAGCAGGGTATCGACCACGTGGGGCACGATCCGCACCCAGCGTTGGGCCAGCTGACTGGATTCGCGCAGCATCCATATCCCGCGCAGCAAAAACAGGCTGCCGCTTAGCGCGGCCAACGCCATGTGAAGATGTTTGATCGAAGTGTAATCCACGTGTCAATATTCAATCGGCAGTTTGCAGTGAGTCCATCGCGTTAAACAATTGCAGATACTGACATCGTTTGGCCACGCCACACTGCACTCTGCGGTTATCTGCCGCCGGATGCTATTGCGAAACGCAATTTTGCGCCGTCGGGGGTTGCTGCCGTTCGCATCCGTGGCAGTGGACTAGTGGTCAAGGACTGCTCTAAAGCGCAGGGGTATGGTCGAGAAAATTGCCTGCCTGCTGCAAATCCACCGGCACCGTGCCGTGTAGCAGATAGGCGATCAAATCCTTCACCGGACGGATCTGTTTTCCAAACGGCAGTGGCGCTGCGCCGCGGAAAAAAAGTCCACGTTCAATATCACCGGCAAGCGCTGCCGCGAGATGGTGATCGATGCAAAACTGACCGAAACGTTCGATGCCGTCACGCAGTCCACATTGCTCCAGGCAATCGAATGCTAGCGTGCAGTCGGTGCGCGCGTTGGCGCGCTTTTGCAGCACCGGCAACTTGATCAGGTATTTTTCCAACCACGGTGTCTTGACGGCACGCGCGGGAAGTCCGGCGACGCTCATGAAGGTCACGATGTCTTCGGGTTTCGCCTCAGCGAGCACGCGCTTGAAATTGGCATGCGCGTCGCTTTCCTCGGTAACGGCGAATGGCGTGCCGATCTGAACCGCGCTAGCGCCAAGTGCAAACAGCTCGTGCACCTGTTCCGGCGTGGCGATGCCGCCAGC
The DNA here is from genome assembly GCA_026786225.1 of Burkholderiales bacterium. Classification (GTDB taxonomy): domain Bacteria; phylum Pseudomonadota; class Gammaproteobacteria; order Burkholderiales; family Usitatibacteraceae; genus UKL13-2. Next base: position 2,196 of record JAJAYN010000409.1, read on the forward strand.
GGGTATGAGGGGCATCATCTAGCCTCGTCTGGTCGCAAGTGATCTCACGATAAATCTGCAACTGGGAGTCGAGTCGCTTTGCCTGATGGTGCAGTAGCCAACCGCTCGCGGACTCACCGCGCCCTGGACCTCCGGAAATCACCACCAAGGGAGATTTCTCGGCGTAAGCACTGGCCACCGCGTTCACCATGTTGAGCGCGCCGGCACCGTAAGTGACAGCGGCGACACCCAGGCCACCCGAGATACGCGCCGCCGCATCTGCGGCAAAGCCGACACCGGGTTCGTGGCTCAGGGTATAACGGGGCAGGAGCGACGACTCCTCAACCACCTTGAAAAACGGCAATACGAAATCGCCAGGAATGCCAAAAATTTGGCGCGCACCATGGTCTTTGAGCGCGAGGAGCAATGATTGAGCAATATTCACTGGTAGCCGAGACCGAAAATTAATCTGGCTATTGTCGCGGGCAGCGTCGACGCCACTTTGTTCCAGATCAACAACGTGAAAGAACACGCGCCTTTCAGGTCATTTTCGTCCCAAACACCGCACCAAATGGCGTTCTAAACTGAACCCATAATGACCGGACGATGCCCCGCCAAACCCCGCCTACCGCTTCAGTTGGTTTACCAACTTTACAAACGCCGGATCAGCCTCGCCGAGCGTCGACGTTTTGCCAATGACGCGGCCCTCGGCGTCGAGCAGGATAATCACGCTACTGTGATTGAATTCCCCACTCGGCAATTCGCGATACTGGATACCGAGCATCGCGGCGAGTTTTCGCACGTTGCGTGCATCTGTGCGAGCGAGCGTCCAGCGTTTGGGATCGATGTGGCGCTCCGCGGCCATCGCTTTGAGTGTGGCGGTATCGTCGCGTGCCGGATCCAGAGTCACCATCAGCACGGGTAGCTTTGCATGTTGAGGGGCAAGGCTTGCCTCGGTCTTTTTTAGCGCTTCGACGATTCGCGGACACACGAACTGGCAGGAGCTATAGAACATGGTGATCATCACCGGCTTGCCACGCCAGTCCGCCAATGTCGACGCGCGACCGTCCTGATCAGTGAACGGGACGGGCAGCTGATAGACAGAGTTGGCCGGCAGCGCCGGCGTCTTTGTCGGTGCGGCCCAGACCGACAGTGGTATCAACATCGTTGCCGCGAACAAACGGCATATGTGCCTGCACGGCAGGCTGAAGGTGATCTTCATTTCTTCTCCGCAGTCATTGGCCGCACACAGCGAAAGCCCAGATTGTTGGTGGTCGATGTCGCGCTCAATGACGACAGCAGCGCGATGCGCATCAAGACCGCATAGTTGTCGCGGTCCTTGAGGCTGATGGCACCTGCACCGCAAAATTGCAGCTTGTCCGGATCGCCCTGGTTGCGACTATCGACGCTGACCAGCAAAGCGTTGAAATCATCCACCCACTCCCAGACCAGTCCGTACACATTGCGCACGCCATAAGCGTTAGCTTCTCCGCCCACGGGGACCAGTGGTGCACTGGAACTTTGTGAGTACCAGGACAGGATGCGTGCACGCCACGCCGGGTTGCTGCGAGCGTCGAACAGCGTCTCGTCAGCTGCAGCGACATACTCCCATTCGAGCCAGGTCGGCAGTCTCGCGCCCTCATTTTCGCAAAATGCTTCAGCGGCAAACCAGCTCACGTTGGTGACGGGCTGGTCGGCGCTCATGCCAACGCTTAGTGCAAGCGGACCGCGCCAGGTATGCAGATAGGTCCCATCCGCAAAGCTCGACGGTGCCTTGCCACGCTGCCATTCGCGATGGTTTTTGACAAACGTCAGATATTCGCCATTGGTGACCGGTGTTGCGCGCATGGCGAATGCCGGGATCACTGCCGGGCCGGTATCGGCATCACCGGCAAGAACACTGGCGAGCTTGCCCGGCGGAATCACCACGTACTCGGCAACGGCATGCCCAGACTGTAGCCCACCCATCAGCAACAGCAACCAGGCAGCGCGTCGCACGCCGCCTGACGGCGCAAACATCAATGCTCCGCTTTTTGCGCCGTCACTGGTTGTGCCCGCACTTTTTTCACTTCATCAGCCGTAATCCGTCCACCGGGGTTGCCCCAGCTATTCAAAACATACGAGAGGATGTTGGCGACCTCATCGTCGTTCAATTGATTCATCGGCGGCATGACCGAGTTGTATTCCTTGCCGTTGACGGTGATCTTGCCGGTGAGGCCATGCAGAACCGTGCTGACGAGGCGCTTCACATCCTTGGCGATGTAGTCCGATTTGGCGAGCGGCGGGAACACACCTGCGAGACCTTCGCCGTTTGCCTGGTGGCAGACCGAACAGGTGCCCGTAAACAGCACTTTCCCGGCGTTGATTTGCTCCTGCTGGGTAAGCGTGCCGGACGCGGCAGCTTTGGTCGCGGTGGTGACGGCATTCAAATTAGGCTCGGCA
>JAJAYN010000410.1 GCA_026786225.1 Burkholderiales bacterium
CATATAGGTGCTTTACAGGAGGCGTTTTACCACGCCGATTTCGCTTCCTTGGTCGATAGAGGAAAGACAGTTGCTTGACTGTGAAAATCCCTTTCTTCGCATATCTGGCTAGTTCCTTTGGTCCAATTCTAGCCAAAAGGCTGAGGCTGTCTTCCCTCTCAGCGATTGGTCTACATAAATGCTGAAATTCGCAATTGGCACAGTGCTTGTTCAACACGACTGGGGGTGGATCGCTACTCGAAGACAACCAGCCATTAAGAATCGTCGTAATTGGGCGAAATTTTGCGGCATCATCAACGAGTCGAATCGTTTTTACTTCGCCGCCAAGAAGAACAACTTTTCCAGATAGGGTCTTAGTCTTTTGAGATTGGTCCAATACATGGGCAGCAAACGCTAGTTCAATCTTGTCTTCCAGACGGAGTGTGGACGATACCGGAAAGATGACTGGGGAAATCGAAACCTCGTCTACCTTGGATTTGTTCCTGGACACTTCGAAAAAGACATTCTCAGTTGCAAGTAGCTTAGAAACTATCTGATTGGTAGAAATGTCACCAACTTTCCAGTTATTTTGTGCGCTAAGAACATTCAAATTCAGCGCGCCATTAACGTCGTGTCCGCTGAGATAACGCTCGATAGCACTGCTCCTAAGTTTATCGAGCATCGTCCCATATTCGGTCGACTTGCTTTGGTTACGATGAAACATGAGTAAGAAACTTTTCCGCGCACAGTCCAGATTAGCCCGCACCAATTTTTCCGAAATGCGTACTGTTTCAGCTTTCGCGATCATAGTTGCGTATTCCAGTGAAGATCATGGCGTAACGTTCACGGTGAATTGGTTCTAACCCGAAGCAGTGAAACCTCTGTTGGAATTTGCCGTCACACTAAATGAATGAAATGAATGGGGTCAGACTTGAATGGCACTTACTTAGCCTTCTTAGGGTGACCATGTTTCGCTACAATCGCACGCGCTTGTGTACGAGGTTTGGTTAGCAAAGCATAAGGTTTTGGCCGTCGCTTGACGGCTCGTGGCTCTATTCGACCGGGGCGCTTCCCGACTCGTTGCTGGGCGATCAGCACAAACAGGCCATGGAGCTTGTCTTTGCGATCAATGCCATGGCCATGTGCATTCCAGGCGATCCACATCTGCACGGTGTGCTTGAAACTAATTTCGCGCGGTAACCGATGGGCGATCAGCGCCGCTTCAGCCATCATCAACCGGATGAGATTGTAGGCGAGCAGGTAAACCCAGATTTCCTTGACGGCCATCTCAGGTGTCCGGCAACGCAGATGCTCCATCCCCAATGTCGTTTTGATGTTTCGCAAGTCCAGCTCCACGTGCCAGCGACTCTTAAACAATGCCTTCAAAGCGTCTTTGTCAGTTTGCTTCGGACACAGTAGCGTCGTTACCAACGTCTTACCACCGGCGCGCAGTTCCCGTACCGTCACCGACGCAGGTGATGCGTCGTAGTCCTCTTGAGACATCCAGCCTGGTTTGATGACGGGCCGTTTGAGTACGATCAGATGGTCGCGCACACCCAGCCGTTTGCCACGACGAAAGTCGGTCATGCGCTGGCGCGAACCGTGCTGCTCAAACACGGCGTCGACGCCGCGTGCCTGCAGTTGGCACAGCAAGAAGTAGGTGGCATAGAACGCATCGCCCAGCAGCAGGTCATCACGCGCCAGCGTATCGAGCATGGTGCGCAACAGTGACTGTTCGTCGCTGCCTTTACCGCTGTAGCGACCAACCGCGGCATTGAGCACGGCCCCGCTGCCCAAGCACATCAATCCGACGATGCGGCATAGCGGAAAGCCCAGTCCAGGCTTCTGATTGTGCGATTGTGGATAGTTCGCCTGATTGGCTGCTGTGTCTGGCAACGTCACGGTTGTTCCGTCTACCAGCCGTACCGGTCGGTTGCGCCAGTGCCACGCCGTGGGGGCTTGCGCGGCGATCCATTGCCCGGTGGTGCGCGTCAGTGTGCTCGCCATATTCGTCGGCAAGCGTAGTCGCGCGCGGCAATACGCTCCGGTGTGGGTACTGCAGGGCGGCAGTCCGGCTGCCAAGCGCTTGACGGCCACTTGGTCTACCGCCTGCTGACAGGAGCGGTCGGCACTTAACGCTTGCGCCATGAACATCGATAAGGTCTCTGTGGGCGGAAACTGTCGTTCTCGATGCTGCGGCAGCAGCGATTCGACGGTATCGAGCAGGTGCTCGCTGGTGAGAAGGTTGAAGAACGCATACGCGTCGCTGTTACGGGCATGCTTTTTGACAAGCCGTTGTTGCGATGCGCCGAGGTTGTGGTTAGCATGCATTGGGGCTGGCTCCTTGGGTGATGGATGGGTGTTTCGCAACTCCAACTTATCATCCATCGAACCAGCCTGCTTTTATTCACATATTCAGACGCTATCCGGCGTTAAGTAAGTGCCATTCGACCCTGACTCCCTTGAATCTGAAACAATTTCTTACATACAAGAAGGATATCCGGCACACCAGCCGCATACGTGTCGGCGAAGCGAGAGTCAACGCATCGCCACTAATGCGGGCAATCAAATATAAACAAAAATAAACGACAAATCCTACCTGCGCAGGTAGGGACACGCGTGAGGATTTTGCCGAGACTCTCACACCAGTAAGCGATTGCAAGCGGAATCACTTGTCGCAAATTCAAAAATCGAACGTCTGGCGAAGCATCAGGGAGAGCCATGGACGCACCAATATTTTTCTGGCAATTGGGCCAAACGCTAAGCCTCTTCGGGCTTGCTGCTGGTGCTGTGCTCACATTTCTGGCCGACGAGCCGTATTTCGGGCGCCATAAGGATCGACCAAGCACACCGCATCTACGCCCGGAAGCACATGCGCCGTTGAATCATCGCTTGCTGCTGGAGGCGGAGTGGTGAGGGTGGCGTGAGTAGGCAGAGTGGGGCGGCGAAGCCCGCACTGCGGAAACGCCGCGACGAAAGACACGCTGGATTCATCGACCGGAGAGATCGCGATATGAAAACGATTTTCCCATCGGCTCAATTTTGCGCTGCGGGCCATGTGCTTTCGGTTGCGGTTTGCGTCAACTGTGGAACGTGCCCCCCTCCTAAGGTGGGCTCAGTTGGTTATTGCCAAGTCGAGCATACGGAATGAACATCCATGAAAGCGGGGTGGGCATCCTCGGGACTTCACGCGCGCGCATTGCAAGCGGTCGCTGCAACACGCGGAACCACGCGGATGCCCAATCTACCGCCCTCTTGGCGGCTTTCTGTCTCGAAACGCTCGCCAAATGGCGATCTATGTTTAGCGATCAAATGGTGCGAGGCCCGCGCGCAACCCAAACGCAGGACAAATGGCTTGCCAACTTGTTAACTCTTGGCAACAAACTCCCACCCAGTCAGGTAGGGACAGTGGGTGTCGCACGCAGTATGTTTTCCAGCGAAGGCGGCCAAAAAATAAGAAGTGACCTAAAACCAGCCATCGGCTCGCTATTGCGCGCCATGCCCGGAAAAACCTGACAAGGATCGGAACCCATCATGATTAAACAAATCTTGCCGACTTTTCTCGACTTAACTGCTCGCTTACGCAGCTCATGGGTTAGCGCACCGCGGATGAGACTATGGCGTAACATCTTGCTGGCACTTTTGACCAGCCTTGGACTGGCTGGTCTGGCCTCGGCGCAAGTGTCCATCACGGCGGGCACCAATCCCAGAGCAGTCGCCATCAATCCGGTGACCAACAAGATTTATGTGGCGAATGTCAACAGCGCCAACGTCACGGTGATCGACGGCAAGAACAACAGCGCCACGACCGTCGCGACTGGCACCACTCCTATTGCCATCGCCATCAACCCGGCGACCAACAAGATTTATGTGGCCAATAGCAGCAGCAGCAACATCACGGTGATCGACGGCGCGAACAACAGCGTCACGACCGTCGCGGCAGGCATCAATCCCTTTGCCGTCGCCATCAATCCGGTGACCAACAAGATCTATGTGGCGAATCTCAACAGCGCCAACGTCACGGTGATCGACGGCTCGAACAACAGCGTCACGACCGTCGCGGCGGGGACCACTCCTTTTGCCGTCGCCTTTAACCCGGTGACCAACAAGATATATTTGGCGAATTTCAGCAGCTCCAACGTCACGGTAATCGACGGATCGAACAACAGCGTCACGACCGTCGCGGCGGGCTCCACTCCCTTTGC
>JAJAYN010000411.1 GCA_026786225.1 Burkholderiales bacterium
CACTACCTCGGCGTAGGGTCTTGGCTTGGTGACGGCCGCGTATGTGTCAGCGATGGCGCTCATACGTCCGAAGGTGCTGATTTTGTCGCCCATCAGGTTGTTGGGGTAGCCGCTGCCGTTCATGCGTTCGTGGTGCTGGGCAATGCCTTCGAGTACATCCGGATGAATGTTCGGTGTTTCGTGCAGGATACTGAGACCCAGGTCAACATGGTCCTTGATCTCTTCAAATTCGTCGGCAGTCAGGCGGTGATTTTTTTCGAGCAGTTCGCGCGGCAGCTTTATCTTGCCGATATCAAGCAGCAGGCCAAGCGTGCCAAGCTGCGCCAGCTGCTCTTTCGGATAGCCGAGGTGGCGACCGAATGCGACCAGGTTTACCGCGACGCTGATGCCATGACTGTAGATATTCAAATCCTGCTCACGCATTCTCGCCACCCACATGAGCGCATCGGGATTGCGCACCATGCTGTCCACCATATCGTCGATGACCGACTCGACGCTCTCGAGTCGCAGGCCCTCGCCCGCGCGGATGTCGTCAGCGATGCGTTGCAGCAGCTCACTGGTGCGCTTGAATGAATCTGCAGCTGCGCCGATCTCTACTTCAACAGTCGTTTTGTCCTCGTAAATCGTCAGCTGCACGGTCTCAGGGATAAACGACGGACGAACGAGAGTCTCAGGCGCATCCACTGTTTCCGGGACGCCATCGAAATTCAATTTGTCTGTGTCGTCGCGGGCAAACATGCTGGAGACGCCGTCGCGCAAATTGCCCCAGAAGCTGCGAAGCCCGAGTCTGGAAGCGCCACTTGGCGCGATATTTTTTTCGTCTGCGTGGCGTGGCGCAGCAGCCGGCGCGAGCTTACCTGACCCAGTGCTGGCTTTGGTATTGGTTCTACTGTCGTTGACGGGCAGGGAAAAATCCCTGCTGGCGGGTCTGCCTGATGAAGGATTTTGCGGCTTCGATGACGTTGGTGTCGTTCGAACGGGTGCAGCCGATTTTGGCGATGACTTGCGGTCACCTGGTGTCGCCGGTGCTTGCGGTCGTTTGATGAGTACACGCGGCTCGCTGCCGAGATCGCGCGGGACAAAAGCCGCCTTCTTTACGGGTGTGTCGAACCCTGGTCCCACTGATCGCTGCGGATCAATCATCACCCACTCGCAGTGCGACCGTAATTGCTTGAGCTGATCGTCGTCCTCAAGCAGGAAGCCTTGTAGCAAGAACGGTGTGTCGATCCATGGGCGATCCAGGTCTGCGACAAACATGCCGGTTTTTAAATCTTTGGTGGCGATTTTTTCGTGCATGTGGTGCGATGGATGAATAAGGGGAAGTGTGACAAAAGGTCTGTAGACGTGCGCATTCTGCGCATCTACACCCGGTCATTAGCGATGCCTAATATAACATTTGTGCCGCGCGAAATTGGTGTCCTGAATGTGACTGCGAATTTGATTCCTGAGTTTGTTTCCCGGTTATAAGTTGGAGGCGTAAAAAGCGATTGAAATTTGGCAAGAGCAGGGATTCCGTTTATCCTGCGGCACCCCATCCCAAAATAAGTTTTGTTCCCGTGAATTTTCAATTACTTGCCAGCGACGGTGCAGCGCGACGTGGTCGCCTGACCCTCAATCACGGCGTTGTCGAAACGCCGGTTTTTATGCCTGTAGGTACCTACGGCACGGTCAAGGGCATGAGCCCTGTCGAGCTCACTGAAATCGGTGCCCGGATTGTCTTGGGCAATACGTTTCATCTCTGGCTGCGACCGGGTCTTGAAGTAATCGCCCGACACGAAGGCTTGCACAAATTCATGGCCTGGAGCGGACCGATTCTTACCGACTCGGGCGGCTTTCAGGTCTGGAGCCTTGGCGACTTACGGAAAATCTCCGAGGAGGGCGTGGCATTTCAATCGCCCATCAATGGCGATAAGTGTTTCCTGTCACCGGAAGAGTCGATGCGCATCCAGCGGGTACTCAACGCCGATGTCGGGATGATTTTCGACGAATGTACCGCGCATCCTTCAACGCACCTTGAGGCGGCAGAATCGATGCGGTTGTCGTTGCGATGGGCGCAGCGTTGCAAAACCGAGTTCGTGCAATTGCAGAATCCGAATGCGTTGTTTGGCATCGTGCAGGGGGGGATGTATGAGGATTTGCGCGATGAATCGCTGGCTGTCCTTGTCGGGATTGGATTTCATGGCTACGCCATTGGTGGACTATCGGTGGGTGAGCCAAAGGAGGACATGATGCGTGTGCTTGCGCATACCGCGCCAAAATTGCCCGCCGACAAGCCACGCTATTTGATGGGTGTCGGTACCCCTGAAGATCTGGTCGCGGCGGTGGGTGCGGGCGTAGACATGTTCGATTGTGTGATGCCGACACGCAACGCACGCAACGGCTGGCTTTTCACGCGCTTTGGCAATGTGAAAATTCGCAATGCGCGTTACAAGGGCGACATAGGTCCACTCGACAGCGCTTGCATTTGTTATACCTGCCGCAATTTCACACGCGCTTATCTGCACCATTTACAGCGCACCAATGAAATACTCGGGGCGCGTCTCAATACCATCCACAATCTGTTTTATTATCAGGAATTGATGGGCGAAATGCGCGACGCCATTGAGACGCAGCTGTTTGCGCCGTTTGTCACGAAGTTCCATGCGGATCGTGCCGGCGGCCCGCAGTGAAGTGGTATAATTTTTGGCTGATTTGTTTGCCTGTTTTCAATACAACCTATTGAATTCTAGGAAAAAGCTTCCAATTCACGACAATG
>JAJAYN010000412.1 GCA_026786225.1 Burkholderiales bacterium
CATCAAACTGGTGAATGACCATATCGTCAAGATCCCGGCCTGGATCGGTTTTGCGATGGATCCGGTGGGTTCGCTGAAACACATGGCGATCGATGAAGTCCGGACGCGTGCGAAAGAGATTATCGTCAGCAACAGCGGTAGCGCTTGTGAAACGGCAACCGTGATTGCGCCCGCCGAGGGAACGCAAACAACAGACGCGAAGCATTCAATCTGATGTCCGGTACCTACGCGAAAGAAAATCAAATGCAAACGCAAACTTCTCTTCTGAAATGTATTCGCACTACCCTGTGCGGCTGCACTGTCGCCGCATCACTGCTGCTTGGCATGGCAACGCATGCCAATTCCGTTACCGACCCCTCGCGTGCATCTATCAATGCGTCCATTGCCATACCGGTCACCCTGGTCGATGGCTCGGCACAAATGTTCAAGGACGCGGGGCAACTCTCTGTGACGGGCATAAAGACGGTCGGCAATGTGTCAGTGATCACATTGCGTGGCCTGGCGAACGGCGCGGAGGCTTCGGTGCAGATATCGAGCAAGGCAATCGAAGGCTCGGCAATCGGCGTCGGCGTGGTGTTGCAGGCCACAGTGTCTGCCACTGGCGTGCTGCTGGTCTCTGCAGGCAAGGCGCTCATGTTTGTGCCAAACGAAATGGGGAAGTCTTTGTTGCATCACTCGCGCGCCCGCGATTTTTGATTCGATGAACCCGCCCGGGAAGTTCATGATGAATATATTTCGTCCAGGGTTTGCCTGCGTGCTGCTGGTGCTGATGTCAGGGCTCGCGCAAGCCGGCCGATCCTGCGAGGAACGTGTAGCCGACGCCCGAGTCGTGCAGCAGGCGCTGATCCTGGCGTTTGAAGCGCAGCAGAAGCTCGATGCTTCGGGTGCCGAGGTCGCGCTGATCGCACGTGCCGGGCAAAATCTGTCGCGCTACGGCGTGCGCTATTCACACGTTGGTTTTGCTTGGCGCGATCACCCTAAAGGCACTTGGAGAATCACGCATGAGTTGAACGAATGCGGTACGGCGACCTCGGAAATCTACGACGAGGGTCTTGGCAATTTTTTCCTGGATGACTTGTGGAAGATGGAGGCGGTCATCCTGATTCCCGGCGCATCCACCCAACAGCGACTCGCATCGATTTTCACGGCGCACCGCCATCTCGCATTTCACGATGCACGTTACAGCATGGTCGCCTACCCCTACTCGACGAAGTACCAGAATTCAAATCAGTGGGCACTCGAAGTCATTGCTGCCGCAGAGGCACGCGATGCGGTTATCGCCTCGCGCGAACAAGCGCAACAATGGTTAAAGTTTGCGGGCTATCAGCCGACTGAATTGAAGCTCGACGCGCTCACGCGCCTGGGCGCGCGCGTCACCAAGGCCAATGTCGCTTTCGACGATCATCCGGGCGAATTGTGCTGGTCGGATCGTATCCACACCGTGACGGTCGATTCGATATTCAATTTCATGACGCGTCGCGACGCAGGTTCCACACGCATTGAAATCGTGTCTGGTAATGCAGGTCCAAACCGCACGCCATAAATGCTTTCGTTAAAGAATGGCTGCGCAAGAACAGTGAAGCATGAGCAAAAGTGAATGGCTTTCCTGCATTGATGAACAACACTCCATGAAGCGCACCCATACCGTACATGCCGCGACCCATTCATGGTTCGACAGGCTCACCACGAACGGGAATTAGGTTAATGGAAGTTCCCTTTTGCGTAGAACGCCATTCGACGGGCATCACAGCAAGAAAGTGCCTCAAGAACCCCGCCAATGCTAGAGTTTGCCAGCAGAACAAATTGACTGAGGGCCGCAACTGCGGCATCCCCAGCGTTAGTTGCCAATACGCATTGACCCCCTTGCGAACCTTCACTATATTCAGGGCTCCCCTCCCGCTCCACCATCCCGCTAGCAGATTAGGTCACGAACTCAGTCCATCAATTTGCACCGCTCGCCTCCGCTTTCGACGACGACGCGTGGGAAGACCTACTCAATTACATCGAGGAAAAGCGCGTCATCCCGATCATCGGCCCGGAACTGTTGAAGGTCGATACTGATAGCGGCCCACGCCTTTTCTACGATTGGCTCGCCGACAAACTCGCGACCAAGTTGAATGTCGATACCCGGCAACTGCCGCAGCCGTACACCTTGAACGACGTGGTGTGCTGGTTTCTGTCGGCACGCGGCCGCCGTGAGGACACCTACACGCGCATTCGCAGCATCCTGCGCGAAATCACCTTCGAGCCACCCAAAGCCCTGAAGCAGCTCGCCGAGATTACCGACTTTGATCTTTTCGTCACGACCACCTTTGATTCCTTCCTGGAGCAAGCGATCAACAATCAGCGCTTCGCAGGTGCGCAGTCAACCGACGTCATCGCCTACACGCCCAATCGCATGGCCGATATTCCCAGCGAACGTGAAGGCTTGCAGCGCCCGGTGGTGTACCACTTGCTCGGCAAATGTTCGGCCTCACCGAACTATGTGGTGTCGGATGAAGACATGCTCGAATTTGTCTGCGCATTGCAACGCGAACATCTCACGCCGGAGAAATTGTTTTACGAGTTGGAGCACAGTCATATCCTGCTGATCGGCAGTAATTTTTCGAATTGGCTGGCGCGTTTATTTCTGCGCATGGCCAAGCGGCGGCGGTTATCCGATCCGCGCGATGTCGGCGAAGTATTGGCTGACAATCACTCCGGGAGTGATGATCGTTTAATGGCGTTCTTGCAGCAGGTGAGCGTGCGAACGCGCGTCTACACCGGTGCGGAACAATTTGTGGATGAGTTGCATCGGCGCTGGATGGCGCGACGCAAACCCGCTGACGTCATCAGCCTCAATGTGCCGCAACGACACCTGCCACCCGAACGCGAAATGCCGGAGAACGCGGTGTTCATCAGCTATGCGCGTGAAGACTTGGCCGCGGTTCAAAAAATGAAAGCGGCATTTGACGCAGCCGGCATCAAGACCTGGTTTGACATGGAGCGTCTTGAAAGCGGCGACGATTTTGATCGCAAGATTCAAAAAAATATTTCGCGTTGTGCGTACTTCATCCCCGTCTGTTCGAGCAACACCGAGCGCCGCCTGGAAGCCTACTTCCGCCGCGAATGGAGCTATGCACTCGACCGCACCCGCAACATGGCCGACGATGCGCTGTTCATTTTGCCGGTGATGGTCGATGCGCTTGACGAGCGCAATGCGAAGGTACCGGACAAGTTCAAAGCAGTGCATATGACGCAGATGATGGATGGCGAGCCTTCGCGCGAATTTGTGGAGCGATTGAAGATGCTCTTGGCGGGGAGAGCATGATGAAGCCACTGTGCCGTTCTGTGTTGTGCGTCTTTTCAACTGAGACTTCTCACCCTCTCCCCTACCCCTCTCCCATGAAGGGAGAGGGGTTCAGCCCATCCGCGGCCAAGTGTCCGCCTCCCTCTCCCCTCGTGGGAGAGGGTGGAGCAGGGAATTCGCGGCCCGTGGGACGCGCCCGCGGAACGACCATTCGCGGCAGCGAAAGGTGCGTCCTGCAAGGAACGAGGGAGAGGGGGAAGTGACGCACTTCATCTCACAGCCGAGTAGCAGCGCGGGTGTTTTACATTCAGCCAACAAGCCCGCACAATATCCCACATGCCTGCGCCCACCTCCGCCCAGTTCACCGCAATTCGTGAATCGCTTTTACGGGCAGTTGCCGAGCAAGGTCGCATCACCACCTTCGCCAAAGACAAAATGATTATTCGCGAAGGGGAGCATGGCGACACGATGTTTGTCATTCTCTCGGGTCGCGTAAAGGTTTTTTCAAGCAATCGAGAGGGTAAAGAGGTCTTTCTCGATACGCACGGCCCAGGCGAGACAATCGGTGAAATGGCGCTGGACGAAGGGTTGCGTTCCGCATCTGTCATCACACTCGAACCAACGACGTGTTCGCTGATTACGCGAGACATGATGCGCCGTTATGTCGTTGCCAATCCTGACTTCGCACTGCAACTGATCGCCAAATTGATACGCCGGACGCGTATCGCCGTCGAAAACGTGAAGCGCCTGGCGTTGCTCGATGTGTATGGCCGATTGACCGCGCTGCTGAACAGCCTCACGCCGGATCAATGCGGCATCGGTGTGTTAACTGAGCGCATGACGCAACAGGAAATTGCTGAACGGGTTGGTGCCTCACGCGATATGGTGAGCAGAATTCTGCACGATCTCGCGGAAGGTGGCTACGTGGCGATTCGTTCAAGACGCATTGAGGTGTTGAAGCGGATTCCGCAGGCCTAGTGTCGCAACGCTCGACGGACCGCGCCGGCGCAACATCGCAACAGGGTGACATCCAGATGGCGAAGAACGCCATCTGGCGCGGTTTTCGGCGGCAAAAGCACGGGAAACGCCCGCCGGTGCTAGTGTTTACGTTTCGGCACCCAATCCCAACTCCTGAATCTTTCGCGTCAGGGTATTGCGACCGATACCGAGCAGCGTCGCCGCTTCAATACGTCGGCCGCCGGTATGTTCCAGTGCCTTGCTGATGAGTGCGGCTTCAAATGAACGGTTGAGACCATCGAAAATTTCCTTCTCGCCGCGTCCCAGTGACGCGGTGACTTCGCGTTCGAGTGCGCGCCGCCAGTTGTTGTCAACCGGTGCGGCGCTCTTGTCGCCGGCGCTGCCACGCATGTCGGCGGGTAAATCGGCGACTTCCACCGTCTGCGCAGGGGCCATTACGGTAATCCAGTGACATAGATTTTCTAGCTGGCGAACGTTGCCGGGAAATTCCTGTTGCGAAAGGAATGCGAGTGCCGTTTCGGAAAGACGCTTGGCATCGACGTTCAGTTCGCGCGCACTCTTGGCCAGAAAGTGTTTCAGCAATAGTGGAATATCTTCGCGACGCTCGCGCAACGAGGGTAGCCTGAGGCGGATGACATTCAGGCGGTGGTACAAGTCCTCGCGAAACAATCCTTCTTTGACACGTGTATCCAGATCCTGATGCGTGGCCGCGATCACGCGCACGTTTGCCGTGATGGGCGTGTGTCCGCCAACGCGATAAAACTGTCCGTCCGACAACACGCGCAGCAAGCGCGTTTGCAATTCCGGTGGCATGTCACCGATCTCGTCGAGAAATAATGTGCCGCCGTCAGCCATCTCAAAATGGCCCTTTTTCTGAGCCGCGGCCCCGGCAAAAACTCCTTTTTCGTGGCCGAACAGCTCGCTTGCGATCAGCATTTCGGGCAGGGCGGCACAATTGACCCTGACGAACGGACGC
>JAJAYN010000413.1 GCA_026786225.1 Burkholderiales bacterium
CCCGTCATGAAGCGCGCTGCGGCTATCGTCACCAATCGCGGTGGTCGTACCTGCCACGCGGCCATCATCGCCCGGGAATTGGGCGTGCCTGCCGTGGTCGGATGCGAGAACGCCACTGATGTCGCGGTTGAAGGCGAAGAACTCACCGTGAGTTGTTGTGAAGGCGATACCGGTAATATCTATCGCGGAATCGTCGGTTTCGAAGTGCAGACCATTGCACTCGACAACATGCCGGAAATTCCGGTGAAGATTTCCATGAACGTCGGCAACCCGGAATTGGCATTCAATTTTGCACAGTTGCCCAATGACGGCGTTGGATTGGCCCGCCTGGAGTTCATCATCTCCAACACCATCGGCATTCATCCCAAAGCCTGTCTAGAGTACGAACGCCTGCCGATCGACTTGAAAGAGCAGGTCGCCAAACGCGCGCGCGGCTACAGCAACCCGGTCGATTTTTATGTGTATAAAATGGTCGAGGGCGTTGCCACTATAGCTGCCGCATTCTGGCCGAAAAAAGTCATCGTTCGCCTCTCCGATTTTAAATCCAACGAATACCGCAATCTGATCGGCGGCCCGCGTTACGAGCCGACGGAGGAAAATCCGATGCTGGGTTTCCGCGGTGCTTCGCGCTATATCGCCACCTCGTTCCGCGACTGCTTCAAGCTTGAGTGTGAAGCCATGAAAATGGTGCGCGATACCATGGGCCTGACCAATGTCGAATTAATGGTGCCATTTGTACGCACGCTCAAAGAAGCTGACGCAGTGCTGGAGATCATGAAAGGATACGGCCTGGAGCGCGGCAAGAATGGCCTGCGCATCGTGATGATGTGCGAGATTCCGTCGAATGCGATTCTTGCCGATGAATTCCTGAAACGCTTTGACGGCTTCTCGATCGGCTCCAACGACATGACGCAACTGACACTCGCGCTGGATCGCGATTCCGGGCTGGTGATGGATGGTTTCGACGAGCGCGATGAAGCCGTCAAGCGCTTGCTGCATCTGGCGATCAAAGCTTGCCGCCAAGCGAACAAGTACGTCGGCATTTGCGGCCAGGGTCCAAGCGATTTCCCGGATCTGGCGGAGTGGCTGATGAAAGAGGGGATCGAATCCATGTCACTCAATCCGGATTCGGTCGTGGAGACCTGGCTGCATCTGGCCAAATCCAAATAGTCGTATCGCAGATGGAATCACTGCAGTGGCAATTCGCCCGATTCGATGACCTTCCCATCCGCGACTGGTATGCAGCTTCGTCGGCGCGTGTAGACGTGTTTGTGATGGAGCAGAACTGCCCGTTTCAGGACAATGACGGCGCTGATTTTCATTCCTGGCATTTGCTCGGCTGGCACGGCGAGGCGCGCAAGCTGGCCGCGTACTGTCGCATCGTTGACGCTGGTGTGAAGTTTGCCGAGCCCTCGATCGGTCGCGTCGTCACGCCCCTTGCATTTCGTTTGCAGGGTTTTGGCAAGGTGCTGATGGCGGAAGCTGTGCTTCGGCTCGAGACTGTTTACCCCGACCAGCCCAATCGTATCGGCGCGCAGCAGCGGCTGGAAAAGTTTTACGAGAGCTTCGGTTTCAAGACCGCGTCCGACATGTACATCGAGGACGGCATCCCGCATGTGGAAATGTTGCGCGTTGCGTAGCTGGCTGCCATGACGCAGAAACCGGCTCGATGCGTACTCGTCACAGGCTTCACACCGTTTGGTGGCGAGCGCACCAATCCTTCTTGGGAAGTTGCCAGGCGTCTGCCGGATTCCGTCGCCGGCTATCGACTGGAGAAGCTGCGTGTGCCGACGGAATTCGGCAAAGCCATTGCCATCACAACCAGGGCAATCGATGAGCTCGCGCCATCAATCGTGATTTGCTTCGGTCAGGCCGGTGGCCGCACGTGCATGAGCGTCGAGCGCATCGCCATCAATGTGAACGATGCGCGCATCGCCGACAATGCGGGCCGCCAGGTAATCGATGAGGCGATTCGCGCGGACGGGCCGGACGCATACTTCTGCACCGTGCCAATCAAAGCGATGGTCGCCGCGATGACGAGGGCGGATGTACCAGCGAACGTTTCCAATACCGCCGGTACGTTCGTCTGTAATGATTTGATCTACGGTGTGCTGCATCACATCGCGATGACGAAGCGCAGCACGCGTGCCGGATTCATTCACGTGCCGTATCTGGAATCGCAAGTGCGGCACAAACCGGGCGACGCGTCGATGTCGCTGGCGACCATGATCACCGGCGCGAAAGCGGCGATAATGGCGGCGATCAAAAACAAAACGGATTTGAAGTTATCGGGTGGTGCGCTGCACTAGGGCAACTTCTCGAAGCCCGCAGAATTCGTCATTCCAGCGAAGGCTGGAATCCAGCCCATCGTAAATTCAAAAATTTGGATGGACTGGGTCCCAGCCTTCGCTGGGACGACGAGGGATTCGAGATCTTCCATTAGGGCAAACACAAGCACTGGCGCGGCATTCAGACCAAGAATGCCCTGCAATGTCCGCCGATATTGGAGTTTCATGTTGCGTGCGTGTTTTATCTACAGGAGCAGATCATGAGCAAAGTATTCGCAGACGCCAAATCAGCATTGGCCGGCCTTCTTAAGGACGACATGACC
>JAJAYN010000414.1 GCA_026786225.1 Burkholderiales bacterium
CCAGCTACCGTGGGCCGTTATTGCCCTTCCCGCCGGCACGGTAACTGTTGCGCCACCCGCACCCGCAATTGGCCCCCCCGCGCCGCCACAGGTGGTGTTTGCGCTCGGTGTATTGGCGACCACCACGTTGGCGGGCAAGGTATCGACGAGCGCGGAATTGAGTGTCGCAATGGCGGCACTCGCATTGCTCAGGGTGATGGTGAGTGTCGACACGTTGCCTGTGCTGATGGTCGTCGGATTAAAAGCCTTTGCGAGTGTCGGGATGACGCCGGCAACAAAGGCGGGGCAGGTAGGTACTGTGATCGTCGCCGCGTCGGTAGTGACGGTTCCACCGAAGGCAAGCGCGCGTCCGGTCATGTTTGCAAAATGCCCGATCGAGATGCCGGCTGCATCAAGGATATTGCCGGAGAATGTGGGCGTCGGTGATAACGCGGCGTTCGCGCCAAGCGTCGTCGCGCCGACTGGTGCCCAGAATATATCGGACGCGCAGGCACCGGCCGCCAGAATAACTTGCGAATTGGCACCCGTCGTCAATGCACCACCCGGCCTGAACACGTAAACGCCGGCACCATTCAGGGTCACCGTGGTCGTCGCCGTAATGTTCATGGCGCCGCCGCTGGAATAACAGCCGGGCGGAATGACACCCGGCGGATTGGCCCCAATGACAATCGAATCCAGTGTTACCGCGCCGGCACCGAGGGATACACAGGCCTGCCCATTCAGGTTTGCCAACGCCAGGCCCTGATCGGCACCGGTAGCGGGCGGACAGGGCACGATAGTCGTGCCGACAACCGTCAGGGGCGGTGTCACCGGTGCCGTCGTGTAACACACCGCCGGTTGCGCCGCCGTCCCGTTAATAATCGTTTGCGGAGCCGTGTTGATATTGGTATAGGTACTGGAAACGATACCATATGTACTGGTCGTACCGAGGTTGGGCGCCGTTGCCGCCAGCGCCTGCAGTGAAAGCGTTACTGTCGCCAACAACGCCATAACGCGAAGCCCGTTTTGTCTGCGCTGCACTGTCCGGCCCTCGGTGGCCGTGCCCTGTCCTTGGCGCTGCGTATTGCGTGAAAATATAGTGCGCATGTCAATATCCCTAGTAATTGGTGTTCGTTAAAATGGCTATTGCGCGGAAATATGCGTGCCTACGGTAGGCATAGTATACCCAACGTTCAATCGGGTGTGCACGGAAACACGCCGTTTACGACCGAAGTACATTTTCGGCACGCTATGCAATCACCTCGGCCCCGCGATTCCCCACTTACCACGCTTACTCACGCATTATTTTACGTCACGTGCCGCATTGTCTGTGCGGTAGCACACTTAGCGGCCGTTCTTGTAAGGGGCAGACGATGCGGGTGCTGCCCGTCGCTTGTTCAGCAGGTCAGCAAACGATCAAATCTGCGGATGCTCGTTCAGCAGCAGCCAGTAAAACCCCAGTTGCCGGATCGCTTCGTTGAAAGCATCGAAGCCCACTGGCTTGACGATGTAGCTGTTGACGCCGAGGCGCTGGCTTTCAATCAGATCCGATTGTTCGCGCGAAGAGGTCAGCATGACGACCGGGATCGATTTGGTGCGTGGATCGGATTTGATTTGCTTCAGCACTTCGAGCCCGTCCACTTTAGGAAGCTTCAGGTCGAGCAGGACCAGTCTGGGCGCGTCCTTGAAATCGCGAGTGGCGTAGCTGCCGCGGCAAAACAGGAAATCCAGCGCCTGTTCGCCGTCGCGCGCGACGTGGATCACGTTGGTGAAGCTGGCGCGCTTGAACGCGCGCAGCGTCAGCTCCAGATCTTCTTCACTGTCTTCAACGAGCAGCACTTCCATACTTTTTGCATCACTCATATGCAGAACTCTCCGCCAAACAGAAAAAGAACGTGGACCCGCGACCGATTTCGCTCTCAGCCCAGACGCGACCGCCGTGACGGCTGATCACCCGCTGCACGATGGCGAGTCCTACGCCGGTGCCGGGATACTCGGTGGTACTGTGCAAGCGCTGGAAGACGCCGAACAATTTGTCTGCATAGCGCATATCGAAGCCTGCCCCATTGTCGCGCACAAAGAACACCGTGTTGCCATTTATTTCTGTACTTCCCACATCGATGTGCGGCGCGGCGCTTCTGCCGGTGAACTTGAGCGCGTTGGAAAGCAGGTTGATCCAGACTTGCTTGAGCAGCGCCGCGTCCGCATCGCAAGGCGGCAATGATTCGATGTGCACCTGATGACGCCGGTCGGGATAGAGGCCCAGCGCCACATCGAGTGCCGACTCCACCAGCGCGTTGGTATCCAGAGGTGCCAGCGCCAGCGATCCGCGACCGATGCGCGAGAACGCCAGCAGATCGTCGATGAGCTGTCCCATCTGCGTGGCATTGCGGCGGATGACGCCAAGCAGTCGCTGCGCGTCTGCCGGCAATGCCGCGCCATAGTCGGCGAGCAATACTTGCGAAAATCCGTCCATGGCACGCAACGGTGCGCGCAAGTCGTGCGAGACCGAATAGGTGAACGCTTCGAGTTCCTTGTTGGCGGTCAACAATTGTGTGGTTCGCTGTAACACGCGATCCTCCAGCCCGGCATTGAGCTTGACGATTTCCTCCTGCGAATGCTGTCGCTCGGCACGAACCCGCAGCATGGTGATGCTGTAGCCGAGCGCGTCGGCCATTTCCTTCAGCAAGCGCATTTCTTCGGGGCCAATTTCGCGCAAAGTCGCCGTGTAGAGCAGCATTACGCCAATGGTGTTTTGTTCGTACTTTAGCGGCAGGCAAATGACGCCTGCATATCCACGGCTTTGCGCCCTATCCAACCACGGCAGGAACTGGGAAGTGCTGGCGATGTCGGCGATGACCACCGGCTCCCCGGTACGAACGGTAATACCGGCCGGACCCCGTCCAAAGGCGGTATCGGCCGACCAGCTCAGCGGCAGGTCGGCAAGGTAGTCCGCGTCGTACCCGGCATGTGCCTGCGGGCCAATTTGCCTGGCCTCGTCGTGCATGGCGTAGCCGACCCAGGCCATCTTGAATCCACCTGTCTGCACCGCAATCTCGCAAATCGTCTTGAGCAATGCCTGCTCGTCGTCGGCGCGGAGCAGCGCCTCGCTGCAGAGACTCAAGGTCTCGAGGGCGCGCTGGGTGGGCCCGATGTTGGCTTCGGCGGCTTTACGATTGGAAATATCACGCTCTACCGCCGCGAAATGGGTGAGCGTCCCGGAATCGTCGATGATCGGCACGATATCGAGCTCAATCCAGTAGGTCCGGCCGTCTTTTGCGTAGTTGAACAGTTCGGCACGAACGTCACGGCGATCAGTCAGCGCCGCACGGATCCGGTCGAGCTCGCTGCGGCTGGTGAGTGCGCCCTGCAACATGCGCGGTGATCGACCGAGCACTTCTTCGCGCGTGTAACCGGTGAGTCGTTCAAAGGCATCATTGACGAATACAATCCGCGGACCCGATTCATCGAGCGGCGACGCCTCAGTAATGATGACAATGTCGTTGACCCTCGTGATGCACTTCTGCAGCAGGCTCAACTGGCGTTCGGCAAGCCGCCGCGCGCTAATGTCCTCGAACACATTGACGAAATAACTGGTGTCTTGCGTGGGCCCGCGCACCAGTGCCGTGGAAAACATCACCCAGACAATATGACCATCCCGATGAATAAATCGATGCTCTGCAGAGTCGATGCCATTACCCATGGCCGCCGCGAGCAGCCGCTCGCCGACCAGCGGACTGTCGCCAACGCGGCCCGACTGGCTGAATTTGAGAAAGCTTGAGCCGAGCAGCTCGGCCGTGGTGTAGCCGAGCATGTCGCAGAATTTTCGATTCACTTCCCGGTAATGGCCCGCCATATCGGTGGTCGCAATACCTACTGTTGCCTGATCGAAGGTGGCGCGCATTCGCGCCTCGCTTTTGGCCAGTTGGGCCACGTCGGCGTCATGGCTGCGCAGTAGCACAATGACGCTGGTGCCGAAACCGAACGTGAGCAGCGTCGCGATCAGTGCAGCGAGATAATTGACGCGAGCGGCCTGGTTGGCCTTTGCCAGCACCTCGTCGTATGAAGTCCCCACCGTCGCAACGAGTGGATAGTCC
>JAJAYN010000415.1 GCA_026786225.1 Burkholderiales bacterium
ACCCTCAGCAATGGCGCCGTATGCGCCCGTCAGGAGAACACCATGGATCCTATTACCTTAGTCAGCAGGCCCTCAGCATTGAGCGGCATCGACGCAACCGCAAAGCTGTCGGGCACCGGCGGTGCAGGTGGCGTGAGCTTCGGCAAGTCGCTCGAGGATGCGCTGGCCAATGTAAGCAAGCTGCAGAACGCGTCGCAGGTCATGGCGAAAGAATTCCAGGCGGAGAACCCGAATGTCTCGCTGGAAGAAACAATGATTTCGATGCAGCAGTCGTCGCTGTCGTTCCAGGCGGTGGTACAGGTGCGGAACAAGCTGGTGACGGCTTATAACGAGATGATGAATATGCAGGTTTAGTGCTTTCAATGTTGGCCGTTCCGATATGCCCTGAGGCATCGAAGGGCATTGATGCACTGTAGATCGCCATTCCGCGGCCATCTCCAGCCATATTCGGCTGGAAAGCCGCGCTAATGCTGGACTTTCCCTACTTTGCTCCCACCGCCCGCCTATTCACATAACGCTGAATCGACATCTCCGCCGCCCCCGAAACCCGCATCAAACTGCACCCCGCACGACACATGTCCCGCCCGAATCCGTCCTTGTAAACCGACACATGCCGGATCTCGACATCGACGTCAAAGGCATCATCGGCCGCCATTTGCAACTGGCACTGCTGCAACTTCATGCCAATCGTCAGCACCGGGTGCCCGAAAGGTGCCACGACGGCAAACCCGGTGGCGCTGATATCGACCACCCGCAAGTGATTGGTATCCAACCTGCCATTTTTATCTGGTGCCGCCGACAACAGCACATACGGACTATTTGCAATTTGCGTACTTGCGCGGAATGCCGTGCGCCGCTGCAAACGCAGAATCGATCGCGGCGTGCGCGCGCGAAACGCCGGCGAGTCTTCCCACTGCGTCACTTCGGCGCGATTAAGTGAGAACTGCACCTTGATGTGATTCACGAACGCAACGACCGTTAACCCGCTGGACGCCAGCAGCTTTTCATTGGTCCGATGCTCCATGGCCATGTCGAAAATCAGTTCCTCGAACTCCGGGTTCATCGACAGGATTCGGGTAACGATGAAATCCTCGTTCTGGTTGAAGTAGACCGTGGCCCGCACCTGCTGGTCGATCAGCACCCGCAAATTGGCGACGATGTCGATGCGGGAGTAGACGAGAAAGGGTTCCTGATCCCCAACGAACAGTTCGGGTGTCATCGATCGGCCAGTATGGGCGGGTCTTGCTTCATGGTGCATCTGCGCGCGCGCCTGACCGAAGGGGTTCACCGTTTCCGGCACGGCGGAATCTGTCCCGTCAAGAGGGAGGGCGCTGTGGCTCATGCCAGAACTTGCGGAAGGGTGTTGACCCGGCAAGACGAAGTTTTGAGCCGGTTCCCCTCACCCCGACCCTCTCCCAAGGGTGAGGGTGAGAAATGCAGAACGATGAATAAAGCCATCATCGTTCCGAATCAACAGGTCGGGGGCCGGCGGCGAACGTGTCGATGATACGACCGAAGCTGGGGTTGGGAGAGGGCTTCGGCGTGAGAGGTGCGTCGGGCTGCTCATCCGCCTGATCGCGGTCGCCAGGCGACCGGTGCTGCTCCGGATGCGCGTTCGGGTCTTGGTGCATCACCGGCAGAACACTACCGACGCGATCAATTTCGCGGATGCGACTCATCGCAGCATGCCTTCGAAAGGTCCGTCGGCGGTGCCGTTGCCGCTGCCCGGCAGCCAGCGTGTGACGCGCTCCAACCAGGGCTCCGACAGTTGGCGGATCTTTGCGTCGTTGGCGAGGATGCGCTGCATACACGCGAGCTTGCGTTTGCGTTCTTCGGCGGTCAGCGTGAGGCTGATCGATAGTATGCGCACTTCGTTGATGATGAGGCCGGCGGCGCCGGTCAGGCGCTCGACTTCAGCCCATTCGCTCTGGCGTGCGGCGGCCAGCATCCAGGCGCTGATATTGGCGACGTTCTCGCAACGGTCCAGCAGGTGGGCGGCTTCGTTGCCGGCTTCGATCTCCAGCACCACGTCAAGCCGCCCTCATTGTGGAAAGTGTGCCGAGGTTGGAGAACTCTGCGCGCATGGTGGCGGGCAGGACTGTTGTGTGCGTGGGCGGTGCGATGGCTGCCCAGGTATCGCGCAGGCCGGCCAGCAGTGTGCGGGCTTCGGCCATTAGCGCCGGGTCGTTGCGCAGGCTGGCTTTCAGCAGGCAGCCGTTGATGTATTCGTAGAGTGCTTTCAGGTTCTGCGCGATTTCCTGCTGCGCGCCGGGCGAAAGATCGAGCGTGCCTTTGAGCCCCTCCTCGACGATGCGGATCGCCATGGTCATGGCATGCCCCTTCTCGGCGATGCGTCCCGCCTTCATGTGGCCCTCGGCTAGACCCATTTGTTTCAGCGCCGCGTCATACAACATCAGCGTGAGCCGGTGCGGCGATGCTGAAGCCACGCCGGTTGCGACGTCAACTGTGGCATAAGCATTTGCGGCGAAGCGGGCGTGGTGGGCCATGAGCGAACTTTTTGCAGAATGAGTAGATGTTCTATTTATCGGCGCGAGGTGCGGTTGGTTGAGGCGGAAAGACGAAATTTATTTGCGCAGCCCTGGTGAATAAGTCGTCGCCATCACTAATTACGGCTATTCGAATTCGTCCAAATTGCCGTTTGGTTCGTCAGGTACGTCGACACCGCCGTCTGCGCCGCCAGCTTCGAATCCAGCGCGTTGAACTGTTTGAGCAACCTGGCCTGCACCGTTACCAGCCGATCATTGATCTTTTCCTGCTCCTGGTCAAAACGCTTGATGCGCGCGGTCAGTCCGACGGTTTTGGAATCAATCAGCCCGTTGGTCCCCTGCGTCTTGTCGACAAACGCCTTGAATCGCGTCGGGAAGGTGTCGGTGTTGCCGATGGAGGAAATGAACAGGTGATTTAGTTTGTCGAAGCCGGTCTCCGTCGTTTTCGCCAGCTTCAGCTCATCCAGTTTTAACGATCCATCGGCCTGCATGCTGAGGCCGATGTCGGCGAGTCGTGTCAGGTCGCCGCTGCCACCGGGCAGGGCACTGGAGACCAGTGTGCGCATCTGGTTCACCACCGCGACGGCCGTGGTTTCGCCCTGCAACGTGCCCTTGGTCCGGGTGGTGGCGTCGTATTTGGTGTAGTTGCGCACCATGGTATTGAGCGAATTGAAGGCGGTAACGAATTCGCGCAATGTGGTGGCGACGCTGGTGTTGTCGCGGGCAACCGAAAGTGTGGTTTCCGTACCCGGCTTGGCTTTGGTGAGATTCAGCGTGATGCCGTCGATGGCGCCCTTGACCTGGTTGGTGCTGCTGACAATCTCCAGGTGGTCAATCATGATCTTGGCGTCCTGCGCACCCTGCAGCCGCGTGACCGATTGCACGCCGACGGCGGTCGGGTCAAAGGCAAATGCCGCGAGACCGGGCGCGTCGATCTTGATGGCGTTGTTCGAGCCGGTATCTTTACCGGAGATCACCAGGCGCGCACCGTTGTTGTCGGTGACGATGGTGGCGGACACACTGCGATTGGCCGCGTTAATGGCGTCGCGTACGCCAGCGAGTGTGTTGTTGCTGGAATCAATGGTGATATTCAGTGGCAGCGTGCTGCCGGCGGTGAAGGTATTGCCACCGCTGTCGTAGGTGCCGAGCGAGATGGTCAATGTACCGGTACCCACTGTCGATGTGGACGTGGCAAAGTTACCGGTCGCGAGTTTCTCGACCTTGGCCAGTTGCTTTACTTCCAGCGAATAATCGCCGGCCGCAACAGATGTGCCGGCGGTCACTGTCGCCACTTCCGTATCCGCGATGGTGGTCTTGAACGCGAACAGCTTTTCCGCCTTGCCCAATGCCGCAGCTGCGTCGCCGAATGTGGCGATCTGGCTTTTGAGGATGCCGTACGCAGACAACTGCGACTGCACAGTGGCCTCGCGGGTTTGCGACAGCGTCAGCGGCTGACGCTCGATCGCCATGAGCTGCGACACCATGCTATTGACGTCGAGGTTGCTGCCGATACCAGGTGCGGAGAGGGCCATGGAGGTCTTTC
This sequence comes from Burkholderiales bacterium, assembly GCA_026786225.1. GTDB lineage: Bacteria > Pseudomonadota > Gammaproteobacteria > Burkholderiales > Usitatibacteraceae > UKL13-2. The sequence goes on from JAJAYN010000415.1 coordinate 4,051, forward strand.
TATTGGGGTTGTCGTTACGCCTGAAAACTGATGAGCGGTTTCCCTGATTTCACCATGCGTGCGGCGTGCAGGGCTTCATTGGACGGAAACTGCCGGAGGATTTCCTTGGTGCCCGTGTCGACCAGGCGCACGATCAGGCTGCTCGATTCACGGTCGTACTCGAAACGAACTTCATTGCCATCTTTGGCAAGTTTTCGGTTGGCGTCGGCAAGTTCGGCGTCAAGCTGTTCGCGTCGCACGCCTTCGTGCTTTTGCACGGTGGCGGCTTTGGCGGCAACGCCCGGCGCAGCCGATTGCGCGGCGTCCGGCAAGGTGGCGGGCGCGGTACGCGCGAGCGCGGCGGTATCGCTGGAAATCTGGGTGGTACTGGCGGGAATCATCATGGCAAGTCCCTCGAAAATGGCGTCACGCTACGACGTTTGTTAAACAGAGTCTGGTGCAGCCGATGTCGAACGCAGTCGATGCGGAAACAGGGAGACACCGTTTGGGTGCGCCCCCTGTTGCCTGTTTAGTTACTGCTATCTGGCGGATTAGCCGCGCAACAACTGCATGACACCGTTTGGCAGCGCGTTGGCTTGCGCGACCATGGCGGTACCGGCTTGCTGGAGCACCTGTGCACGTGCCAGGTTGGCCGATTCCTTCGCGAAGTCCGCGTCAACGATACGGCCGCGTGCGGTCGTGACGTTTTCGGCGGTGACGTTGATGCTGTCGATCGCGTTTTCGAAGCGTCCTTGTACTGCACCCAGATCGCCGCGTGCCGAGTTCACTTGCGTGAGGGCTGCGTCGATTTGCGTGAGGGCCAGCTGCGAGTTTGCATACGATTGAACGTTGAGGCCGGTGATGCCGGTGGTGGCGACAGCGGCAGCCGAACCGGTTGGGTTGGTGAAACCGGCGACGGTTGCACCGTTGACTGTGCCGGTCATGGTGATGGCACCGGTGGAGCTGCGCATGGTGATCTGGCCGGTGGCTGCATCATATGATGCGCCGACGTTGGTCTGGCCGGAAACCAGGTTGATCGAGTTGACCAGTTGGCCAGCGCGTTCCAGCGCGGA
>JAJAYN010000416.1 GCA_026786225.1 Burkholderiales bacterium
CTGCCATTGGCATGCGTACCTCGCTCAAGGAGCTCACCGTACTGGGCATGAAGCCGGTGATGCTGATGGTTGCGGAGACGGTTTTTCTCGCTGGCATAATTGCCCTCATGATGAAACTGTTCGTGATCTAGTCGATGGCGCTTTACCTCGCGGAAGAGTTGCTGGTTCTGGCTGCGCGCGCACTCACGCTGGCTGGCGCTTCGTCGGCTGCGGCCGAAGCCACGGCACGCGCACTGATCGCCGCCGATGAACAGGGCATCAGCTCGCACGGACTTGCGCACCTGCCGCTGTATGTAGCGCATTTGCGTAATGGTCGCGTGCGTGGCGATGTCGTTCCCGTCATTGTCCGGAAAAAGGCGGCCGCGATTTTAATCGATGCGCAACAGGGAATGGCCTATGAAGCCTGTGCGCTGGCTATCCGCGAGTGCATCGCACGCGCCGCCGCAAATGGCGTCGCCTATGCTGCCGTGACCAACAGCAATCACAACGGCATGACGTCGTATCACCTGGAGCCGGTCGCCGACGCGGGCATGGTGGGTATCGCGTTTGGCAATTCGCCCGGCGCCATCAACGCCTGGGGTGGCAAGCGCCCCCTGTTCGGTACCAATCCCGTCGCAGCGATTTTCCCGCGTCGCTACACCGATCCGGTTGTCATTGATTTATCGTTGTCCGAAGTCGCGCGCGGCAAAGTACTGGTGGCGGCGCGCGAAGGCAAAGCGATTCCGGAAGGATGGGCGCTGGACAAGGAGGGTAACCCGACCACTGATCCCAAGGCGGGCATGGAAGGTTCGATGGTGCCGATGGGCGGCGGGACAGGAAGTGCAAAGGGTTCAATGCTGGTATTGACTATCGAGTTGCTCAGCGTAGCGCTCACCGGTGCCGCGTTTGGGTTCGAAAATGAATCATTCTTCAATGAAAGCGGCAGCATGGTTCGTCTGGGACAGGGGTTTCTGGTAATCGATCCTGCCGCACTGGCCGGTCGGGAAATATTTCTTGATCGCATGGAGACGATCGCAGCTGCCATGCTGGAAGACGATGCTGTAAGGTTGCCCGGCCAGCGACGAATCGCATTGCGGGAAATCGCCCGTCGTGATGGCGTCGATATTCCCGACGCGCTTTACAAACAACTTCGCACGCTCGCCGAGCCAACAGGAACACCTGCATGAACACACCCAGATTCTCCGGCGTTATTCCCATTCTGGCCACGCCGTTCAACGAAGATGAAAGCCTCGACCTCGCCTCCTGGCAGCGCATGATCGAATCCATGGTGGCCATGAACGTCGATGGCATCACGATTCTCGGTGTGCTGGGTGAATCCAATCGCCTTGGCGACCACGAACGCGAAGCCTTGATCAAGACAGCGGTTGCGACGGTCAGCAGGCGCATCCCGGTCATCGTTGGCACGAGCCACAGCGGATCAAGTGCGGCAACCTATTTGTCACGCATGGCTGAAGACTTGGGTGCCGACGCGGTCATGGTCACGCCGGCGAAGGAACCTGTGCCCAACGACGAACGCATTTTGGAGTACTACCGCCGTATCGCCAGCGGTACGACGCTTCCCATCGTGTTGCAGGATCATCCCGCATCCACAGAAGTGCATATGTCGGTGCCGCTGATTTTGCGCATCGTGAAGGAAGTGTCGTCCGTCGTGGGTATCAAGGCCGAAGCCGTGCCGACGCCGCCGAAAGTCCGCGCCCTGCGCGAAGGATTGTCGCGACCGGTATCGATATTGAGCGGCCTCGGTGCACTCTATGCACCGTTCGACCTGGAGGCCGGGTCCGACGGCTTCAATACCGGCTTCGCGTTTCCGGAAGTATTGCGAGCGCTGGCGACTGCTGCGCAAACAAAGGACTTTGATCGTGTCCATGCGCTCTATGCGCGCTTCGCCTCGTTGATCGTGATGGAACAGCAACCCGGGCTCGCTATCCGCAAGGAAATATTGCGCCTGCGCGGATGGATCGCGTGTAATCGCGTCAGGCACCCGGGAGCGACCATCGCACCGGCAGTGGCAGCGGATGTCGCGGGGCTGATCAAACGGTCGCTTCCCAATACCGATATCACCAAGCCTATTACCCTATGAGCGTTCAGCGCATGTTGCTGGATAAATACGATGCACGTCTCAAAACGCCCTTCGCGACGCTCGGCATCATTGCAAGCGAAACGCATCTGTTGCATGTGCATTTCCTGCCGATGGACGTCATTGCAAAAACGCCCAGAACCAACACGGTCGCGCATTTGGCCAGCGTGCAACTCATGGCGTACCTGGACAATCCCGCGTTCGCATTCGACCTGCCGTTGAAGCTTGTCGGCAGCAAACATCAAGTTGATGTGTGGCAGGCGATGCGCAAAATCACCGCGGGAGAAACGCAAACCTACGGTGAACTGTCCGCCGACATCGATTCGTCCCCGCGTGCGGTAGGCACAGCGTGTGGGCAAAATCCTGTGCCAATCGTGGTTCCGTGCCATCGCGTCGTCGCCGCAAACGGCCTGGGTGGATTTATGGGGGGCAAGCAGAGCGACTCGCTCTCGATTAAGCGCTGGCTGCTGGCGCATGAGTCCACACGCAAAAAGGCATCGCTGTTCTGAGGTTCTGCGTGCAATGAAACGCGACCCTCTCATCGATCAATTTGCGGACAGCCTGTGGTTATCCGATGGCCTGTCGCGCAACACGATCGAAAGTTACGGTCGCGATATCGCTCAACTTTCCCAGTGGCTCGAGAAAGAGCAAACCGGATCCCTGTTGTCAGTGGATCCTCAACATCTGCAGGCTTTCCTCGGCCATCGTATCGATACACTGCACGCCAGCCCGCGCTCGACTGCACGGCTGACCTCCGGGATAAAGCGATTCTTCCAGTACCTCGTGCGTGAGAAGCTGATCACGGCGGACCCCAGCGCGCATCTGGAATCACCAAAACTCTCTCGTGGCCTGCCGCAATCGCTTTCCGAGGCGGATGTCGACGCGCTATTGGCCGCACCCGACCAACAGACCCCGCTGGGCCTGCGCGACTGCGCCATGCTGGAAAC
>JAJAYN010000417.1 GCA_026786225.1 Burkholderiales bacterium
GGCGCGACTACATTGCAGGCGCCAGAACCTGGTTCGATCACATCAATGCCAGTGGTGGTGTCAACGGGCGACGCATTCAAGTGATCGTGAAAGATGACGAGGGCGTCGCCGCCAATGCCGTGAAGTTGACTCACGAACTTATTGACGGCGACAAGGTGGATGCGTTGTTTGGATATGTTGGCGATGATTCGCTGAGCGCGGTATCAAGCGACGCCCATTTTAAGGCGTCAAAGACGGTTCTCTTTGCGCCACTATCGGGCGCAGAAATCGGAACGGCTACCGATTCCATTGTTTTTCTGCGACCGACTTACAAGGAGGAAGTGCGTCACGCAATACGCCACTTCGGCCAACTCTCTGTGTCAAAGTTTACAGTGGTCTACCTAGACAACAGCTTTGGCAGGGGTATTGACACGGAAATCCGGACTCAACTGAACGCAGAGGGCAAAAAACCAATCGCAGAGATCGCAATTCCACTAGCGCTCACTGGCCTGCCTGCATTAGCACGCAAGGCGCTGGACCAAAAACCCCAGGTTATCGTGGTCGCCGCAGACACCATTGCGACTGCGGAGTTTGTGAAGCAGGTGCGCAGCCTTGACAACAGTGCGCAGATTGTCACGCTCTCGACAGTGAATCATCGGACCTTGATGGAGTTGGCTAAAAAGGATTTTGCGACGGGCACAATGATTACGCAGGTAGTGCCCAATCCGCTGGCTCGCGTCACAAAATTGCAAAATGACCACCTCAACCTTATGGCCAAGTACCGCGACGAGCCACCGTCGCATCTCACGCTCGAGGGTTTTCTGGCTGCCAAGGCTTTTGTGAAGCTGCTCGAGAGGACCGGTCGTGATCTCAACCGCGCCTCAATCGCGGCTGCGGTAACCGGCAGTCCTCGCTATGATCTTGACGGCATGACTGTGTCATTCGGCGGAAAAAACAACCGTGGATCGCAGTTCGTCGATATCGCCTATCTGCGCAAATCCGGGACTATGTTGCAGTGAAAATTACCCCGCGCCGGCTCTCGTCACTGTGGCAGCAATCCGTTGTGCAAGCTTCGACACTTGCGCGCTGTCGCGCCCTTCAACCATGACGCGGATCAGTGGCTCTGTCCCCGAGGCGCGCAGCAGGACTCGGCCCTGGCCGTCCAGTTCTTTTTCAGCGGCGGCGACGGCTATGGAAATGTCGGCATCGGCTGAAAAATCAAACTTCCTGTCGAGGCGAATGTTGACGAGCACTTGTGGGAACAAAGTGAGATCGGCAGTGAATTCGGCAAGTCGTTTACCTGTCCGGCACAGCGCCGCAAGCACTTGCAATGCCGAAATGATGCCGTCACCTGTGCTGTGTTTGTCCAGGCAAAGCAAATGACCTGAATTTTCACCCCCGCAATCCCAGTTTTTTTCACGTAACATTTCCAGGACATAGCGATCACCGACGTTGGCACGCTGGAATGGCACGTTCATCTCGGCAAAGCGTTTTTCCAACGCAAAATTTGTCATCAGAGTTCCTACCACACCACCACGCAATGTACCGCTTTCATGGCGATCCTTGACTATCGCATACAGCAATTGATCGCCATCGAACAACGTGCCGTCCGCGTCGCACATCATCAGCCGATCGGCGTCGCCATCCAAAGCGAGCCCCATATCTGCACTGTGTTCCATCACCGCAGCACGCATCGTCTCGGGGTGGGTGGCACCGCATTTTTCATTGATATTCAAACCATTCGGCTGGTTGCCGATGGCGATGACCTCGGCGCCGAGTTCGCGAAACACATTCGGGCCGATGCTGTATGCCGCGCCATGTGCGCAATCAAGCACGAGTTTCAGTCCACGAAGGTTCAAGGTGGTGGGAAACGTGCTCTTGCAAAATTCGATATAACGACCGTTTGCGTCATCGAGCCGACGTGCCTTGCCGAGCGCAATCGACGACAAAGACAGGAGTGGATTCTCTAGCTCCGCCTCGATAGACAACTCCACTGCATCGTCGAGCTTCGACCCGTCGCCCGAGAAAAACTTGATGCCGTTGTCGTCGAACGGATTATGCGAAGCAGAAATCATGATGCCTGCGGACAAGCGAAGGCCCCGGGTGAGATAGGCAACCCCTGGCGTAGGCATCGGGCCGACCAGCAAAACATCACAGCCTGACGCAGCAAGGCCCGCTTCGAGTGCACTTTCGAGCATGTATCCCGAGATGCGGGTGTCTTTGCCAATGAGCACTGCAGGTCGTGCGTCCCCATTGGCTTCGGCATGCCCATGCGCGAGTGCGCGCCCGGCAGCAAACCCCAATCTCAGCGCAAAATCCGGTGTAATTGGCGCTACGCCAACACGCCCGCGAATGCCGTCAGTTCCAAAGTATTTGCGAGTCATTTTTGTTTTCTTTGCGCGTTCATAGCTGAAACCTCAGTGTGCTTTGCGGCGACTAACTGGAACAGGTGTCGTGAAACTGGGCGAGGCGCGGGGAGCAACGATACAAGCCTTTCATCGACCAGTCGCGGCCATCAGCACTTTGATGGCATCCAGCGTTTCCCGCACATCGTGCACACGCAGAATTGTCGCACCGTTTTGTGCGCACAATATGGCAGCCGCAATGCTTGCGGCGAGGCGCTCGGTCGCAGCCCTCCCGGTAACTGCGCCAAGAGACGCCTTGCGTGAAAACCCGGCCAATACCGGAAAACCCAATTTGGCAATTGAATTCAACTCGCGAAGCAACCGGAAATTGTGCTCGACCGACTTGCCGAAGCCAAATCCGGGATCAATCGCAATGCGATCACGCGCGATACCGGCATCAATGCATGCAGAGGCACGTGTCGCCAGGAAAGTCGAAACCTCGTTGACTACGTCTGCATAAGCGGGTGCCTGCTGCATAGTGGTCGGCGTTCCCTGCCTGTGCATCAGGCAGACCGCGACACTTGAGGCCGCACACACACTTACAGCGTCATCGTTCAGCAAGGCATTGACGTCATTGATCATCGACGCGCCAGCCGCAATTGCCGCCGCCATAACTTCTGGCTTTTGGGTGTCGATCGATATAGGTATACCGTCGGTCACGAGTGCATCCAGCACAGGCATCACGCGATCCAGCTCTTCCTGAAGCGTCGCCTCGGTGGCCCCAGGCCGCGTGGATTCTCCACCGATATCGAGAATGTCGGCACCATCTTCAATCAAGCATCGACCATGCGCGATCGCGGCGCTGCGCGCGAAGAATTTTCCGCCGTCAGAAAACGAATCTGGCGTGACATTGACAATTCCCATCACCTTGGGACGATCTAGCTCAAGCGTAAATTTTCCAGCGCGAAGATTCATTCTGGTAGGGGAGACTGCAATCGGTGGCCGGAAAAACAAAGGCCAGGAAACTGTCCCTGGCCTTGTCAAAAACATTGGTCCGTAGGGCTAGTCTGCTCCCTCAACCGTCGCAGGTTCGACTTTGGGCGGCTCCGGAACGGCGTCACTGCCGCCGCCACTTTTTGGCTTGGGCATCGGTTTGCTACTCAGCTTGGGCGCACGTGGTGGACGACCTTCCATGATGTCCTTGATCTGGTCGGCATCGATGGTTTCGTATTCAAGCAGGGCCCGGGTCATCGCTTCGATCTTGTCGCGATTTTCTTCGATCAACTTGCGCGCGAGCGCATATTGCATATCGATGATCTTGCGGATTTCCGAATCGACCTTGCGCATCGTTTCTTCAGACATATTGGTCTGACGCGTCACCGAGCGGCCAAGGAATACTTCGCCTTCGTTATCCGCATACACCATCGTACCCAGTTCATCGGACATGCCGTAACGCGTAACCATATCGCGAGCCAGTTGCGTGGCGCGTTCAAAATCATTCGAAGCACCGGTCGTCATCTGGTTCATAAATACTTCTTCGGCAATGCGTCCACCGAATAGCACGGCAATTCGTGACAAGAGATACTGCCTGTCATATGCATAGCGATCCTGCTCCGGCAACTGGTTCGTCACGCCGAGCGCTCGACCGCGCGGAATTATCGTTACCTTGTGTACCGGATCGCTCTTAGGAAGGATATAACCGAGCAGGGCGTGACCGGACTCATGGTACGCCGTATTCCTTTTCTCTTCCTCGTCCATGACCATCGAACGACGCTCAGTGCCCATCATGATCTTATCTTTGGCGCGCTCGAAATCTTCCATTTCGACCAAACGCTTGTTGCCACGGGCGGCAAATAACGCTGCTTCGTTCACAAGGTTCGCCAAATCAGCGCCAGAAAAACCTGGTGTACCGCGGGCAATGGTTTCAGCCACAACGTCAGGCGCAATGGGGACTTTGCGCATGTGCACGTTGAGAATTTGTTCGCGGCCGCGGATATCTGGCAGCGAGACCACCACCTGCCGATCAAAGCGGCCTGGGCGCAACAGTGCGGGATCGAGCACATCGGGGCGATTGGTCGCCGCAATAACAATCACACCAGCGGCCGCTTCAAAGCCATCCATTTCAACGAGCATCTGGTTCAGCGTCTGTTCGCGCTCGTCGTTACCCCCACCGAGACCAGCACCGCGCTGACGTCCCACCGCATCGATTTCGTCGATGAAGATGATGCAAGGCGCGTTTTTCTTGGCCTGCTCAAACATGTCGCGCACACGCGCTGCACCCACACCGACGAACATTTCGACAAAATCAGAGCCAGAGATCGAGAAGAACGGGACTTTTGCTTCGCCGGCAATCGCGCGGGCCAGCAAGGTTTTGCCGGTACCCGGGGAGCCAACCATCAATACACCGCGCGGAATGCGTCCGCCCAGCTTCTGGAATTTGGAGGGGTCACGCAGGAATTCGACGAGCTCTGCGACCTCTTCTTTGGCCTCATCGCAGCCGGCCACATCAGCGAACGTGACGAGGTTATTGCCTTCGTCAAGCATCTTTGCGCGGCTTTTGCCAAACGAAAACGCGCCGCCCTTGCCGCCGCCTTGCATCTGGCGCATGAAATACAGCCAAACGCCGATCAGCAACAGCATTGGAAACCATGAGATGAAGATGCTCATCAGGAGGGATTGTTCTTCTTCGGGTTTGGCGCCGCCCTTGACACCGGATTTACGCAAGTCGTCCCACATAAAGGGATCGCCGCCAGCTGGTGTAAAGGTGGTATAGACCTTGTTGTCCCGCGTCGTCACACGCAGGGTACGATTGCTCTCTTGCTTGATGCTCTCGATATTCCCGTTCTTGGCTTCCTGCATCATTGCCGTGTACTCGAGTTCCGGACGACTTCCGCCGCGGTTCGACACTTGCATGAAAATCATCATCAAGACGATACCGATGACAAGCCAGACACCAATATTCTTTACCCAATTGTTCACGCGTATTCCTTTAGATTTGCTTCAACATCGCCACACAATGCTTCAAATCGCAGCCCAGGTCGTCATTCAAGTCCGGGCCCGTCACTTTACACTAAACGGTTTATCTTGTCGTTTGGATTCAGGTACATAAGTCACTCTTTTGGCGCTTTCAGATCACGTGCCATCAGGAATGTTTCACGGCTTTCCCCTCTGGACGCATCCGGCTTCTTTGCGGCAACATGCTTGAATTGCCCCCTTAGCGTCTTTACGTAAGACTCAAAACCCGTCCCCTGAAACACTTTGACTAAAAAAACGCCGTTTGGTTTCAGGAACTTGACCGCAAATTCCATCGCCAATTCGCCGAGGGTAAACAATCTCGCTTGATCGGTAATCACTACCCCAGTGAGATTGGGTGCCATATCCGAAATCACAAGGTCCACCTTTGATTCCGCGCCGCCGATGGCGGCAATTACCGCATTCAAACCGTCTGCGTCCGCGAAATCTGCCTTGATAAAATGTACGCCAACGATTGGTTCCATTTCCAGCAAATCTATCGCCACCAACTTTCCCTTGGCACCAACCTGCTTGACCACCCATTGCGACCATCCGCCAGGTGCCGACCCGAGATCGACCACGGTCATGCCGGCTTTTACCAGCTTCTCTTTGGCGTCAATCTCGGTGAGTTTGTAGACGGAACGTGATCGATAGCCTTGAGCCTGCGCGCGTTTGACGTAGGGATCACTGAGGTGTCGCTGAACCCAGTCTCGACTGTTTTTAGGGCGTGCGCTGGCCATGAATCGTATAATGAGGGTATGAAGATTACATTATCCCCTATCGAGCGCCGCGCGCTCAAAGCAAAAGCGCATGCACTTGTCCCGGTTGTCATGATTGGCGATCACGGATTCACGCCTGCCATCATCCGTTAAATCGACCTTAATCTTAAATCCCACGAACTGATTAAAATTCGCGCCTCTACGGACGACCGCGAGCAGCGTACAAAATGGTTTGATGAAATTTGCGATGCGCTCAATGCTGCAC
>JAJAYN010000418.1 GCA_026786225.1 Burkholderiales bacterium
TCGTCAAAAACACATTGTTATATTCGACACGGTTGTACTTTAGGATTTGGCTATATTGGCGCGGGGAGATATTTGCGGTGAAGTCTTCCGCCCGGGCGGGGGCCGCGGGGGCCGACGGATTCTGATTCACGAAGTTACCAGTACCGACGTACGTGCGAGTAGTGGCTCGCGGCGGTTCGCTCGCGGAAACTTGCGCGGTGGGGGGCGATGCATTTGGCGTGCGCACGGCCTGGGCAGAACTAGCCAATGGTGACATCACACTTGAGGTGGTCCTCCCACTAAGCGCCGGAGCCGGCTGAAGTTTAGTTTCTGCGATGCTGCTCACCGGCTGATCTTTCTCCGCATTTAACTTCTGCAGTTCCGCACAGCCACTTAGAGCGACCATCAACAAGCTCACCATGACGGGTCCGAAGGTACGTTGGCGTTTCGCCGGACTTGCGGTGTTGAAAAGATAGCGAGTATTAGTGATCACTTTTCGCACTCATAGAATAAGTATTCGGGGATGGGAACCGGGTGGTGCAGGGCACGGTCATCGACGGCACTGCATGGCATTGCGCCAGTGGGCAAGCATTCACGCCTGTATTGCCGTCATTAATCATTGCTGCGGCACATTCGAAGGACGGCGGCGGCGTTGGGTGCCAACGGCAGCCTCGCCTGGACTTACAGGTGCCGCGCTAGCCGCTCCTGCCTCTGTTGACCGTACAAATCCCGGCAGGGCAGAAGATCCAAATTGCGGCACTGTGGCGGGTGCGCCAGTGGCAGCCGAACCAACCGGCGTCGTCGCGCGAGCGACTGGCGGACTCGCGGGAGATGTTGGCACGCCGCTCACCACAACACCAGCTGGTGGTGGCCCTTGCATTGCACCGGTTGGCGCAACGCCGGGCGGTGCAGCGGGTGCAGCGAGTCGCGTTGGCGAGGCTCCTGTGCGCAATGACAGCTCCTCGGTTTCCTCACCTTGTTTCAGAACGACGCGGGCAGCGTCCACTTCCGCTACCGAAATACCCGAGGACATGATATCTGCGCCCTTCGCGACGCGCATCCCTTTGCCCGTCGCAATTTCCACCAGGAACACATATGGGAGGTCGTTATTGATTACAGTGCCGGCCAGCCTGAACTGACCCTTCTTCATCACTGGCTGCCCAGCACCAATCACCACCGGCACGGGACGACGCGACGGCACAAATAGCGGTCGGTCAATCGTCTCTTTGAAACCCGCGTCAATTGCAGGCAGGCCAAAAGCGGGTAACAACGATGTTTCGCCACTTGTCGACGCCTGAGTAACGACCACTGCTGTTGTCGGACGCAAGCTGGTTCCCCAGCGTGTCTGGACGCCGATGACGACAAGCAAACCCAACACCAGAACGCCGATTGAGACGGCCAAACCTTGACGTTGAAGCCACTGGTACATCGAGGGGCTCATGGCGCACCCGCCTTGTCACGCACGGCCGCAGCGGTGCCAGCCGGCGGCACAGGAGTCACCACATCACTCGGTGCACGTAGTGCGAACGCGCGAACATCAAGCTGGACATACATTTCGGGCTCGGCTGCTCCTGGGGCTGGGCGAAATCCCGATTGAATTTGAGACTGGATGACGACGCTATCGATGAACAGATATGGCTCCTTCGTTTCAAGTGCATATAACAAACGACGAAGATTCGGGTTGTTCGCATTCAGGGTAAAGGTGGCTGTGACCTGACGGTAAGGACCATCTTCCTTTGGGCTATTACCCTGTACAGAAGAACTATTCATGACTCTGCCACCGCTGGTGTCAATCGTCGCGCGAACGATTTCCTGTAACTCCGCCAGAGCAAGGGCCGAGGACGACCCTTTAAGAAACATTTTTTTTACGTCGCGCTTCTTCAGCAATTCGAGCTTCTCCGTCAAACGCGGACGCAAGCCATTGAATGCGGACTGCGTGCTTACTTGCCGACTCATTTTCGCAATGCCATCGTCATAGTGACGGTGAAGCAGCATGGCAGGCACGGCAAACACCGCAATAACCAATGCGGTTACTAGCAATAGCAATGCTACCGCCACCCAGCTGCGTTTGCGCGGGTCACCTGGCAACCATGCGGGCGCGTTCAATTGGGTCATAAACCGTTAGGCTTTACTGGCTGCAATTGCGAAGGTGGCGGCACGATTGGCGGCGGATACAGCGTACCAGGCGGCAGATTTTGTGTATTTTGTGGCTGACCCAGTGGCGTATTGAACGAGGGCGTCGGCACGATTGGCGGCGGATATAGCGTACCGGGCGGCCCGCTAGACGTCGTCAGCGGCGGATTAGGCAATACGGCGGGCGCAATGCTCTTGGTGGCTGACGTTGGCGATGCCGTCGGTGCGGCTAACGGTGCTGCCGCAGGCTGCGATTGCGCGGATAAAGGCGCAATCTGGCCGGCCATGGGTTTCGCAGAGGAGACGACCGCGACCCCTGGTATGGGTGAATTCGTTGCGCCAACGGGTGCGATAGCGGTTGGCGACGGTGCAGTCGCGGAAGATAAAGGGGCCGTGATCGAAGCCAAGTCTTCTACGCCCTCCAGAGCCGTCACCGGACGCGGTTTGATTTCTGCGGATACCTGGAAGCGTTCCGCGTTAGCCTGCAGGCGTGTCGTTGCCGACTGCTGTTTGGAGTTTTGGAACAATGATGAAGGTGATTGTTCAAGATTTTCAATTACCTTTGAGGTCGATTGCGCCTCACCCAGCAAGGTGACCTCACGCGCTTTGCCGTTTGGTTTGATATCGAGTTTTTGCACCCAGGTGGTATCGGGGAAGGTGCGCGCCAATTCTTCGACCACCGATACAACTGGATAGTTGGCATGTTTGCGGGTCGCCAAAAAATTGTACTCAGCCGCCAGCTTTGTGTACTCGCTATACACCCGCTCGCTGACAAGGAATTCCGCGCCGACCTTCTCGGCTTGTGGAATTAAATCCTTTACCATCTCTCGCTTTTGCCAGATCGGCAGCACGATCGACACAAGTACGAGCATCGCTGCAATCGCGAGCAAGCCGAAGTTAATTTGATGACCACGACTTAACCGGCGGGGTGGCTTGTCGGCGAGCGGTTGCAAGTCGATGCTCGCCACATCAGCCGCCGCAGACGCATCTATCCCGATAGCCGCACAGGTGAGGCCAGCCCGGCGCACCGTGTCCAGCAGCGCCGCGACTGCCGGTTTGGACGCAACCACCAGCGTAACCACGATTTTTTCTTGTTGGGGATCGCGGCGGACGATTCTGGCGTCGAAGCAGGCTTGCTCCGGTGTGAACGGAGTATGCCGGTCTAGTTCGAAGCCGACCACTTCGCGTAAATTCTCTTCGGTCGCCATCGGCAGAGTGATCGACTTCACCATGGCCTGATCTGGCGTAAGTACCAAACGCACGCGGTCACGACCGGAGGCAATCAAATCACGCAACAGCGGATTACTTTGAAGTGCGTCGAGCGGCACACGTTCGGCCACATTTGGTTTTCCCGACTCGGTTCCCGCGTTAAGGATCGTCAAGCCTCGCGCATCAACCGTCACGTCGGTTGCAACCGCATCGCCATCGATCCAACGCGCCATGGATGGCGGCAGCATCGCCCGCAGTTCAGCCGTCCACCAACGCCAAATCAGCATTGGACCATTGCTGGAAACGGCGCGGCCGGAAATCGGCAAGATGGCTTTACTCATAAGCGCGCTACTGCTGTACCGGGACTGCGCCCGGTTGACCGTTTGACGGGATTCCGCCAACTGTCGCTATCGCACCCTCTTTCCAACGCAAAAAAGTGTATGGTCGCGCCGGTGTTGCGAGGCGCATCACCACGGCCTCACGAACAAAACTCGACCCCTCATTGCCCGCGCCACCGCTGGCGACAGCGCGAACGATCACAATGCCGCCGGCGAAACTTGACAGATTTAACGCGGGGGCAAACTGCGGAATTGGCAACTTGGCAGCGCGCGCCTGTTCTCGCTGTGCAACGTATTGGTCGACCAGTATGTCGGTGGCACCAGGGAGTGCGCGCAATGCGCCTCGCGCGGCGATGCTCGCGTTTATGCCTGGTTGACGGGAGTAAATCGTAATCAATGGCGCAACCTTGTCAAATAGTTCTGGCGTCATACCCATCACGAGGCGTAATTCCTCGTTTGACTGGAAAAGTGCATTGGCCGGTTTGTAGGAATAGCCGGCCGCGAGATATTCGGCCTCTTCTGCTCCGCGCAGGCGTTTCAGGGAATCCTGATCGCGCCAATCGCCGATTGCGTCGGTTATGGCAGCGGCCTCATCTTCCTTAATACCTTGCGCGAGAAACAACCCACGCAAGAGTTCACCCGCGGCGGTGTTGATGTCGATTTTACCAGACTCGTCTGTCATGCTGACATCAACCGAAACACCCTGAAAGCGCCACGACTGTGCGACGCCATCAGTCGTCCAGCGGCCTGGCAATTGCGGCGGCTTGAACATTTCGAAGATGCCTCGCTGAACGGCGGCATCGGCGGCAGCTTCAAGTCGCGCGCGTGCCAACGAATTGGTGACGATATTGACGTCGGTTCTCATCGCGTAGATGAACGAGGATGCGATCAGCATCAGCAAGGTGGTAATCCACAAAACAATAATCAGCGCGATCCCGTTTTGCGAGTGCGGCATTGTGCCAAAGGACGTTGAACGCCTCATGCCCGCCTCGCGCCGCATGCGCGTTGGAACGCGTTGTCGTAGCAGCCTGCTTCTTCACCCAACCGTAAACTGACGACCAATGGCGGTACATCGCGTCCGTTGTCTAATTGCAGGGTTATTTTTATCAACTGTGGCATACGCAAAGCGTTGGTCCATTCGTCAGTCCACTGTGGTTCAGCGGTGTCGTTTTCCGCGCCGTAATAGCCGATGTCGAAAGACTTCACACCCTCGATGAGCGCAATAGGCTTGGCCTCATCCAGACCGTCCCAGTCCTTGGCTTGCAAATTGAACGCTGAACGCTTGATAAACAAGGCTCTTCTGCTCTCGCCACCCGGCGATTGGACGTCGGCAATGTAGAGGTGGCCCCACTGCATGCCGCCCTCCCGCGCCGCTGCACCGAGCGTTAGCATTGTGACGAATTTGAGCTCATTCTTGCCACCCTCAAATGCGATTTTCGATTCTGGAATACCGCGCCAGCGTACCGGGAAAAGCTGGCTCAGTTCGCGACGCAGAAAGCTCTGCACCACGCGCTGATGTGAAGCTTCCGTGACCCGCTTCTCACCCGTATCCCAGGCACGCAGGCCAATACTTAATGAGGCGTAGATGAGAATTAACATCAAGCCCAATAAGGTCAACCCCACCAGTGTTTCGAGCAGCGTAAAGCCGGCCGTCGCGGTGCGCGGAACGCCGCGCACGATTCGCAGACGACAAAAAAATTCGCGCTGGCTCACGTTCTCGGCCCCAGCCTTAAGGTCGACAGGTTCAGCACGCGCTCGCGGCGATCATCTGGCGTAAAACTTACCTTGAGGTCAATCTCGTAGAGTTGCGTCGGCATGAGTTTTTCGAAATCGGCGACAGACTGCTCCTTTGGCAACGGGTCTTGGTAGGGCCGTATCGACAGCGCCCACGAGAAGTCGTCGTCGAATTTTCCGCTTGCCGAGGACTCTTTCAATACTTCCTCAACGCCCACGCCGGCCAGCTTTGACTCCGCGTACATGGTGGCTTTGGCGTAGCGGTCGGCGAGCGTTGCACCATTCACGCCGCGCGAGAAGATTTGCATCAATACACCCATCGCCACCGCGAGTAGCGTAAGGGCGACGAGAATTTCCAACAGCGAGAAACCCTGCATAGAATTATTTGAATGTCGGCCATTGGCGGGCCTCGCGAGGCGATTTACCTCCAGGAGCCGCGCCGATAGGCGGTCTGCGCTTTTAACCACGCGTATCCCCGGCCGGCTTGTCCTTGATGGTGACGTGGCCCGTGAGCCAGTCGACATCGATCTCAAAGCCGCGTTCACCTGTGCCTAGCGTGACGCGTCCACCGTTGGAAGAGCCGTCAGGAAAAAACCGGATCGTGCCGACCTTGTCAGAAATGAGGTCGGCTTGTGCGGTATAAAGTTTTACATCGAGTTGATCATGGAGTTTATGCAGCTTGCTATTATTTGGCAGCGTGAATTCGCGGTTTTCCATATCGAGCGACATCACCGCTTCACGTTTGGTATTGATCGCCACATCGCGCGCGATCCTGAGACCGGTCGCGACCGCGCGCGCGTTGGCCCGCAATTCTGCGCCGGACACGCCGGAGAAGACCATTTTCGGCACCAGCACGTACGCCAATCCCATAATGGTGATGACAGCAATCACCTCCAGCAGGGAAAAACCGCGCTGACGCATGGATATTTCTGTGAACG
Organism: Burkholderiales bacterium; assembly: GCA_026786225.1. GTDB lineage: Bacteria > Pseudomonadota > Gammaproteobacteria > Burkholderiales > Usitatibacteraceae > UKL13-2. The sequence goes on from JAJAYN010000418.1 coordinate 6,332, forward strand.
CGGTCAGAGGTTCAATCCCAGGACTTCAGATCCCGATTTGCGCCATCGCCACCCTCTTGACCGTCGGCACCAAGCGAAACGATTTCGTACGCACGGTTCTCGGCGCCAGGCGATCGATAAATGAAGTCATTGCGCCAAGGGTCTTTAAGCTCGTCCGCATTCTTCACATAGGGGCCGTTCCAGTTCGGTACGCCGGATGGCACCGCAATCAACGCCTTCAAACCCTCCTGCGTCGTCGGGTATTTGCCCGTATCGAGTTTGTAAATGTCGAGTGGTCCGGACAACGACACCATTTTGGCTTTGCCGAGCTTGGCTTGCGCCTGATCAGCCTTGCCAAAAATTTGATTCACGGCAAAGGCAACGATGCCCATAATGATCGTAACGACAACAATGATCTCGATCAGCGAGAAACCCTGTGCTCTATTGCGGTTAACGCTCAATTGCAAAAGTTTCATTTTGACTCCGGTAAATTATATTTAGGCGCAAAATTTAAAGCGGTATTTCCATCAGCCCGAACATCGCCACCAATAGCGACATGATGATCCCGCCGATGATCAGCGCCAGCCCAACGATCATGATGGGCTCGATCAGTGCCAACGCGCGTTTCACTGCGGCGGCCACTTCACGGTCATAAACGTCGGCAACCTGGAAAAGCATTTCATCGAGCTTTCCAGTCTCCTCGCCGACAGCGATCATTTGGACAGCGAGTTTGGGAAAGACGTTCGCTTCATTCATTGGCTTCGCCATGCCGCGACCCTCTTTCAAGTCGCGCGCGACAATTTCGACGGCGTCGCGGAACACGACATTGCCCATGGTGTCTTTCAGGATCGAAAGGCCGGCCAACAGTGGTACGCCGTTCTGCAGGAGTATGGCAAGCGAACGGGCAAAACGTGCCATCTCCATCTTGGTGACGAGCTTGCCCATGATCGGCCAGCGCAAGAACTTGACGTCCCATTTCGCCCGCGATACAGGATTGTTCAGCGATCGTACAAGTAACCAGATCCCGACAACCACGCCGCCAACCATCGCAGGCCAGAATGTGCGCGTAAAAATGCCGGTCGCCAGCACGATTTCGGTGGCGAGCGGGATGGCCTTGCCCGACTGATCAAAAATCTGTTTGAACTGCGGGACAACGAAAATCACCAGAACCAATACAGATGCGACGGCAACGACGAAAAGTATGACTGGGTAGACTAGTGAAGAAATGACGCTGTCGCGCACCTCCTTGCTCCGCTCCATGTGATCGGCGAGGCGCATGAGAACGTTGCCGAGCGCGCCACCGACTTCACCGGCTTTGACCATGTTGATGTAAAAGCGCGTGAACACATCGCGGTGGGGGTCCAACGCTTTTGATAAAGATGCGCCGCCACGCACGTCATTTCTGATCGCGACCAACAAGTCGCCTACCGCTGGTTTTTCGACGAGACTGATCAGAATTTCCATGCTCCGGTCAAGCGGCAATCCGGCCTTGAGCAAGGTGGCGAGTTCGCGGGTGAGTATGCCGAGGTCATCCTGACTCAGGCGCGCCTTGGCAAACAGCGCCGTCCGCTTCGATGCTGGCGCGCGTACGACAACATTACCCGCGCCTTGTTTCCCCGTCGGGCCTACTTCTGTTGCACGGATCGGTATTAGCCCCGTCGATTGCAGATGTGCAATCACCTTGGCGTGCGACTCACCGTCCATCACACCTTCCTGCAGCTCGCCGGCAGAGGAGACCGCCTTGTATTGGAACATCGGCATGATCCGCGTTTCAGTCTTCGCGGGTGACGCGGAGCACTTCCTCGAGTGTTGTCACACCCTCAACGGCTTTCTTGAGTCCATTCTCATACATGGTCTCCATTCCCTCGGCGATACCTTCGGCGCGCAATTCAGAGGCGGTGGCGTGTCGCATGATGAGACTGCGCAGGCCATCGGACATCGGCAAAACTTCAATGATCGACAAGCGTCCGAAATAA
>JAJAYN010000419.1 GCA_026786225.1 Burkholderiales bacterium
GAGGCGGGCGAGTTGTTGGCGGCACAGGACAAGCGGTTTTCGTTGCACCACGCTGCGATGAGCGAATTGAACGATGTGTTGAAGCAGGCATTGCCTGGCAACGCAGGTAGTAAGGAACAGGCAGTAGATGGAATGCTGGCGGATTTAGGAGTGTCTTCTCCGCAGCTGGATGTAGAGGAACGCGGTTTTAGTTTTCGCTTCAACGGGCCACTCGACATGCGCATGGATACATCGCGTGGCGAGACCGTTGATGAGTGGCTGAATCGCGCTGACGAAAAAGAAATAGGGGAGGTCATCTGGCGCTATGGTGAAGAACGGTTTGCTAGGCAGATTGCAAGAGCGGTTGTTGCGGCAAGGGTCATCGGACGTATTCGGACGACGCGCGAGCTTGCCGAGCTCGTGGGTAAAACCGTCCGGACGCGCGAGCCGGGCCAACACCCTGCGACCCGCACGTTTCAGGCTTTTCGGATTTTCATCAATCAAGAGCTTGAAGAGGTAGAAAAAGTACTACCGCAGGGCGTTACAAGCTTGCGGACTGGAGGCAGGTTGGTGGTGATTGCATTTCATTCGCTGGAAGACCGGATCGTCAAGCGTTTTATGCAAAACGCGGCGAAGGCGGACCACCTACCCTCAAAATTGCCGATACGCGCCAACGAAGTCAACGATGCGACCCTGCGCATTATCGGCAAACCCGTCAGACCGACCAACGCCGAAATCACCGCGAACCCGCGTTCGCGCTCGGCCATCATGCGCATCGCAGAAAAACTGTGACCAGATTGAACACACTGCTCCTCTTTGTGTTGATCGGCTGTGCGCTGTCGGTAGTGACATCGCAACACCGCGCGCGCAAGTTCCACATTGAACTGCAGGCCGTGCAGGAGTCCGAACGCAAGCTCGACAGCGAATGGCGTGAGCTGCAGATCGAAGCGCAGACGCAGGGTGCGGGCAAACGGATTGAACAAAAAGCCGCGAGCGAACTCGGCATGGTTATGCCGGACCCGAAGAAGACCGTGATCGTGGTGCTTGATAGCGCGGCGCCTGCAAAGCCGGAACGCAATACGGACGCTAAAAACTGACATGCGCTTCACGTCAAAACGCCTCGAACCCAATCTCCTGCTGAAGCTGGAGAGCTGGCGCTCGCGCGTGGTGTTGCTGCTTTGTCTGGCTGGATTTGCGGTGCTACTTGGCCGTGCCTTTTATCTGCAGGCGCTTAACAATGATTTCTTGCAGGCCAAAGGTGAGGCCAGGTTTGTTCGCGTGGTCGACATGCCCGCTTCGCGCGGTGCCGTAACAGACCGCCACGGCAAGATGCTGGCTATTTCAACGCCCGTCGAATCGATTTGGACCAGTCCTTCTGAACTTGAAATAGATGCGACACAAATCGCCAAGCTCGCAGCCGCGCTCGGCATGGATCGCAAGGCGCTCGCTGATCGTATCGCCGATAGCAGCAAGAATTTTGTCTGGCTCAAACGCCAGCTACCGCCTGAACAGGCGATGCGCGTCATGGCGCTGAAAATTCCCGGCGTGTTTCAGCAACGCGAATTTCGCCGCTACTATCCCTCCGGCGATGTCACGGCGCACATTATCGGCTTTACCGGCCAGGACGATCAGGGGCAGGAGGGTATCGAGCTTGCCCAGCAAGGCACACTCGCCAGTGCGACCGGTCAGAAGCGTGTCATCAAGGATCGCAAGGGCCGAATCGTTGAGGACATCGAAAACCTGAAAGCACCGCGCGAAGGCAGGTCGCTTAAATTGTCGATCGACGAGCGTTTCCAATATCTGGCGCATCGCGAATTGAAAGCCGCGGTCGAGGCGAACAAAGCCAAGGGCGGCGCGCTCGTTATGCTCGACGCCAAGACCGGCGAAATTCTGGCGCTCGTCAACCAGCCCGACTTCAATCCGAACAATCGCGAGCACGTGCAGCTCAAGCAGATGCGCAATCGCAGCATCACCGACGTATTCGAACCCGGCTCCACTTTCAAACCGTTTGCCGTGTCCGCCGCGTTGGAAGCGGGCATCGTAAAGCCGGAGACCGTTATCGTCACCGGTCCCGGGCTCACCATCGGCTCCAAGACGATTACCGATTTACCGCATCGCTCCACACAACTGACCGTGGCCCAGATCATCCAGACATCCAGCAATATCGGCACCGCCAAACTCGCCTTGCAATTGCCCTCCGAGCGGCTGTGGAATTTGTACAACGAACTGGGATTTGGCGTTGCACCAAAGACCGGCTTTCCCGGCGAAGCGACCGGCAAGCTTCGTCCGGTCAAAACCTGGCGGCCCATCGAGCAGGCAACCATGGGATACGGGTACGGTATCTCGGTGAGCGCGCTGCAACTGGCACGTGCCTATACGATATTTACCAATGACGGTGTATTGCTGCCAGTCACATTCCTGAAGCGGGATGGGGATGTTATCGGCAAGCAGATCATCTCGCCAAAAACGGCGAAGACGATGGCGCAGATGCTGGAAACGGTGACCCAGCAGGGTGGAACCGCGACCAAAAGCCAGGTGTCTGGCTATCGCATCGGCGGCAAAACCGGCACCTCGCACAAATTGGTGGGCGGCCAATACGCCGAAAACCAATATGTGTCGACTTTTGTTGGCTACGGACCGGTGTCCAGCCCGCGCTACATCATTGCGGTGACCATCGATGAACCATCCGCAGGCAAGCACTTTGGTGGTGATGTGTCGGCGCCGGTGTTTTCGAACGTGATGACGCAGGCCTTGCGTATGTCGGGTGTGCTACCGGATGTGGAAGCGTTGCGTGAAGCCAGCGCGACCCCGCGTGCTGCCGTGGCGATGGCAAAGGAGCCTGGCTAATGGTCGATGCGCCTCTCAAGCCAATGAAACTGCTTGCGCCGGGCTTCACGCTCACGAATCTGGCAACCGTACTCGATACCTTGCCGGCGCAAATTGCCGAGGTGACCGCCAATAGTCGCGAAGCCCGGCGTGGTGCAGCCTTTCTCGCTTATCGCGGCGCGGTACGCGACGGGCGTGATTTCATCCCCGATGCCATCGCGCGCGGCGTGTCCGTCGTGCTGTACGACCCGGAAAATTTCGATTGGAATGCTGATTGGAAAGTACCGTGCCTCGCAGTGCCGAATCTAAAAGCCCACGCCAGCCACATCGCTGGCCATATTTACGGCCATCCAGCCGATGCACTGTGGATGACCGGCGTGACAGGCACCAACGGCAAGACCTCGGTCGCACAATGGATTGCGCAGGGGCTGCAGCAAGCGAATAGAAAATCCGCCGTGCTCGGTACGATTGGTAACGGCATGGTGGGACATCTGGAGCCTTCCGACACCACAACTCTGGATGCTGTCGTACTACAACGCCATCTTCGGGATTACGCAAAACTTGGCGCGGTCGCATGTGCAATGGAAGTGTCCAGTCACGGGCTCGATCAAGGCCGCGTCGCGGATATTAAATTCGACGTTGCGGTCTACACGAATCTCACGCGCGACCATCTGGACTATCACGTCACGATGGATGCGTACGGCGAAGCGAAAGCGAAGTTGTTCGCGATGCCCGGCTTGAAGCACGCGGTCATTAACGCCGATGACGCGTTTGGTCAGGAGCTGATCCGCCGCATCACCACAAATGGCGATCCTGACCTCCATCTCATCCGCACCAGTACGCGGCAGAATGGGCAGCATGCTGATCTCGTCGCAAAGCAACTGTCTGTATCTGCGGCCGGATTGGCTTTTGAGATTGGCGGCAAATTTGGCCGCGCGAGCGTGGAATCCGACATTCTCGGCGCATTCAACGTTTCCAATCTGCTGCAGGTGATTGCGGCACTGATTGCCAGCGGCGTTTCGCTTGAAGAGGCTGCCGCAATCGCCTGTAGATTGCCGCCGGTACCAGGGCGCATGCAGACGGTGCGCGCAACCGATCGCAACAAGCCCTTGGTCGTGGTCGACTACGCCCATACACCGGATGCACTTGAGAAAGCGCTTTCAACGATTGCCGCAATCGTGCCGGAGAACGGTCGGTTGATTTCGGTCTTTGGCTGCGGTGGCGACCGTGACCGTGGCAAGCGTCCACAGATGGGCGGCATCTCCGCGTGCTACGCCGATCTTTCGATCGTAACCTCCGACAATCCGCGCACGGAGAATCCACAGCGCATCATCGAAGATATCGCGGCGGGCATGAAGGGGGGCCATTTCAAAACCATTGCAGATCGGCATCAGGCAATCTTCGAGGCGCTCAACGAGGCGAGGATCGGCGACATAGTGGTTATTGCCGGCAAAGGCCACGAAGACTATCAAATCATCGGCGAGGCCCGGCAGCATTTCAGCGATGTCGAAGTCGCACGC
>JAJAYN010000420.1 GCA_026786225.1 Burkholderiales bacterium
GATCAAGCCGGCGAGAACGAATACGACGAGGATATTCAGCTCAGGTACGCGAACAGCGAGGTTGTACGCGGCGTAAGCACCGACCATCATGAAACCGCCGGTGCCCAGCGAAATCTGGCCGCAGTAGCCGACGAGAATGTTGAGGCCAACGGCAGCCAGCGAGAGGATCAGGAACGGGATGAGGATGGCGCGGAACATGTAGTCGTCAGCCAATAGCGGAATGCCGACAAAAGCCACCAGCAAAACAAGCACGATGAACACGCGATCCTGCGCAATCGGGAACAGCGCCTGATCGGCCTCGTAGCTGGTTTTGAATTGACCGTTTTCTCTATAGAACATGGTGGCTTACACCCGATCAATGTGACGTTCGCCGAACAGGCCTTCCGGCCTGAACAACAAAAACGCCAACGCCAGTACATACGCGAACCAGTTTTCGATGCCTCCACCGATGATCGGGCCCAGATACACTTCCGCAATTTTTTCGCCAACCCCGATAATCAACCCGCCGACGATAGCGCCTGGCACGGAGGTGAATCCACCCAGGATGACAACAGGAATCGCCTTCAGTGCAATGAGCACCAGCGAAAACTGTACGCCGAGCTTGGAGCCCCAGATCATTCCGGCCACCAGCGCGACAAAGCCGGACACGCTCCAGACGATCACCCAGATACGATTGAGCGGAATCCCAACCGATTGCGCGGCCTGATGATCGTCCGCCACGGCGCGTAGCGCTCTGCCGGTCGCTGTCTTTTGAAAAAAAATGGCGAGGAATGTGACGAGCGCGGCAGCAATACCTGCCGCAATAAAGTCCTCCAGATTGATCAGGATGCCGCCCTCAAACATGCTCTCCAGAATGATCCTGGGCTCCTTGGGCATGCCCAGATCAATACGATAAATATTGTCGCCAAACAGCTGGGGGCCCAGCCCCTCGATGAAATAGGTGATGCCAAACGTGGCGAGGAACAGGATGATGCCATCCTGATTGACGAGATGGCGCAACACCAATCGCTCAATCGCAAACGCCGCCCCCACCATCAGCAATGCAGCCAGCAGGAACGCCACCGGCATCGGCATAACCTCTGAAAAGCGTGCGAACGCCAATGCTGCCAGTAGCACCATGGCACCCTGCGCAAAATTGAATACGCCGGAGGCTTTGTAGATTAGTACAAAACCTAAAGCTACCAGCGAATAGAGCACGCCTGCCATCAGACCACCGAGAACGACCTCAATGAACGGGCCCACCTTAAGCTCCGCTGAAATGGCACCAAGCCATTTCAAGCACGACGCTCCCCTCTCCCACTTTTTTGGGAGAGGGTGGAGCAGGGAATTCGCGGCGCATGCGCCGTGCCTGCGGATCGGCTGCCCGATGCAGCGGGCAGTGCGCCCTGCAAGGGTTGGGGGTGAGGGGATGTGCATTCACACTTTTGATTTCATTTCCAATGCGCATCAGTGCTTCACCCCGAGATACGCGTCAATCACGGCCTGATTATTTCTCACATCATCCGGCGCGCCATCGCCAATTTTCTTGCCGTAGTCCAGCACCACCACGCGATCCGAGATATCCATGACCACACCCATGTCGTGTTCGATCAGCACGATAGTCGTCCCAAACTCCTCATTTACATCGAGCACGAAGCGGCACATGTCCTGCTTTTCCTCGACGTTCATGCCAGCCATGGGTTCATCGAGCAACAACATGGTGGGCTCAGCGGCCAGCGCGCGTCCCAGTTCAACGCGCTTTTGCAGGCCGTAGGGCAATCTGCCGACCGGTGTTTTGCGAATCGACTCTATTTCCAGGAATGTAATGATTTCCTCGACCCGCGCGCGGTGCACGAGCTCTTCGCGTTGCGTGGCGCCCCAGTACAAAGCCTGCTGCAGGATGCCGGTTTTCATCATCAGGTTACGACCGGTCATCAGGTTGTCCAGCACACTCATGCCTTTGAACAATGCGATGTTCTGGAAGGTGCGTGCCACGCCCTGCGAAGCGACTTTATGCGGGTTCATCTGGTGGCGCTTTTCACCTTTGAATGTAATCGTTCCCTGCTGCGGGTGATACACGCCGTTGATGACGTTTAATAGCGAACTCTTGCCCGCGCCATTGGGGCCGATGATGGCGAGGATTTCATGTTCGCGCACATCAAAGCTGATGTCCGAGAGTGCCTGCACGCCGCCGAATGCGAGTGAAATATTTTCCAGCGCAAGAATGACGCTGCCAATCTCACGCCGGTGGAGGTTCGCATCCAACGGCATTGCATTCGCACTCATCAGGCCGCTTTCCTGGCCACTGACGTCGCCTGATCGGACGCTTGTATTTTTGCCACACCAATTTTCAAATCCGCTCGCACCACGCCGCTGCGACCATCCTCGAATTTCATCGCCGCTTCGATCTCGCAATGCTCAACAGTCGAAAACAGTGCCTCGACGATCACGGCATATTTTTCCGCAATGATGTTGCGGCGCACTTTGCGGGTGCGCGTCAGCTCACCATCGTCCGCATCGAGCTCCTTGTGGAGAATGACGAATCGGGTGATCTGCGATGTGGCGAGCTTCGGGTCCGCGGCGAGATCGACATTGACCCTGCCGATGCATTCGGCAATCAAAGCGTACACCTCGGGCTTGGCAGCCAGATCTGCATAGCCGGAATAGCCGAGGTTACGGCGCTCTGCCCAATCACCCAGTGCTGCAACATCGATATTGATCATCGCAGTCACCTGGTCGCGGCCATCGCCAAATGCGACCGCCTCTTTGATATACGGAAAGAACTTGAGCTTGTTTTCGATGTACTTTGGCGCGAACAGACTGCCGTCTGCCAGCCGCCCAACATCCTTGGCGCGGTCGATGATGACGAGATGGCCGTCGGTATCGAAAAAGCCTGCGTCACCGGTCAGGAAGAAACCTTCAGCATTGACGACACTTTTGGACGCCTCCGGCTGGCGGTGATATTCCTTCATCATCCCTTTTGATCGCACCAGCACTTCGCCATTCCCCGCGACGCGGACCTCCACGCCCGGCATGGGCGGGCCGACCGTCCCCAGCTTCACGTCTCCCGATTTCTGCATGCACACCGTCACACAGGTTTCGGTCATCCCGTACAGCTGCTTCAGGTTGATGCCCATGGAGCGATAGAAATTAAACAGGTCCGGGCCAATCGCCTCACCGCCCGAATACGCAACGCGAATCCGCGAAAGGCCCAGCACGTTCTTCATCGGCCCGTAGACCAGCAGTTCGCCGATGCCATATAGAACACGATCCATCAGCGCGATGTCCTGCTTCCCATCGAGCACACGGATGCCCACGCGGCGCGCGACATCCATGAAGTAATGAAACATGCGCCGCTTCAACGGGTTCGCGTCTTGAATCCGGATCATCACTTGCGTGAGAATATTCTCGTAGACGCGGGGCGGCGCGAAATAATAAGTCGGACCAATCTCACGAAGGCATTCCATCACGGTATCGGTCGATTCCGGACAATTGAGGCACAGCCCGGTCACATACGATTGGCCATATGAGTAGAGGAAATCGCCCACCCAGGCCATCGGCAGATAACACAGCAGGTCATCGTTCTCGGAGATGCCGTCAAACGCCACCAGCACGTTGGCGGTTTGAATCAGTGCGGCGTGGGTATGCGATACCCCCTTTGGTTTTCCCGTGGTGCCCGAGGTATAGAGCATCACCGCGATGTCGTCAGGTTTGCCCAGAGCAATCTGATCACCGAAAAAGCCGGGATGCGTGGCGTTGAATGCGCGACCCATTGCCGTCAGTCGTTCATACCCCATTAACTGTGGCTGCGCATATTTACGCAGCCCCCGGGGATCGTCGTAAACGAGGTGCGAAAGACTTGCGCACTCCGGCATTAGTGAAAGTAATTTGTCGATTTGTTCCTGGTCTTCGACGATGGCAAATCGCACGTCTGCATCCTGCAGCACGTACACCATCTCTTGTGCGACGGCATCCTGGTAAAGCGGAACCGGTATGCCGCCAAGGCACTGCGCCGCCATCATGGACCAATACAGACGCGGACGATTGTCACCGATGACGGCGAGGCAATCGCCGCGCTTGAATCCGAGTGCAGCCAGCCCGCCCGCGATTGCCTCGACTTCAGCGCGCACCTGCGACCATGACGTTGTCTGCCAGATGCCGAGATCTTTCTCACGCATGGCGGGACGGTCACCACGGGCTGCCGCGTGTTTTTCCAACAGACGCGGGAAGGTCATGGCATTACCGGGTGCGGCCGACACAGTCACTGCATTCCCCTCACTGATTGTCGAAATCAAGTCTGCGCGCTTCGCGACGTGCTTCGCTTCGGGCAGCTTGAATGCATATTTTTTCATCTCCAATACGCGTCCGGATAACGGAAAAACGCGCATTGAATGGCTGTCAGTGTATGCAGTATCGGCGTGTATAGTTGTCGCCGCAACGACATTTTTCATATTGCGGCGCAGCATCCAACGTGACCACGCAACGCCAGACACTGCCGGATTTCCTTTCGACCTGCCGCTGGGCGCAATCGGTTTCTGCCGAAGAATTGCAGCGCGTTGCGGGTGAGATCGTCGAGAAAAAAGTGCCCAATGGAGGCTATGTCTGTCGCCGCGGTGAAGACGTGACGAGCTGGATCGGTGTCGTTGACGGCCTCGTCAAAATGAGTAACCTCTCGCCGGAAGGCAAGCTCACCACGCTCACCGGCGTTCCTTCGGGAGGGTGGTTCGGCGAGGGCTCACTGCTCAAGGATGAGCCGCGTCGCTACGACATTTTGGCCCTGCGTGACAGCCGCATCGTGTGCATGCCACGCGCGACCTTCAATCGCCTGCTCAACACCAATATCGGTTTCAACCGTTTCCTGCTGGTGCAGTTGAACGAGCGCCTCGGCATGTTTATCGCACTCATGGAAAACGAGCGCCTGCTGGAACCGGATGCCCGTGTTGCGCGTTCCCTCGGTGCGTTATTCAATCCAGTTTTGTATCCGGGCATCGGCAGACAAATCCAGATTTCGCAGGAAGAAATTGGTTTCCTCGCCGGCGTGTCCCGCCAGCGCGTCAATCAAGCGTTGCAAGTGCTGGAAAAAGCCGGGTTGCTGCGGGTCGAGTATGGGGGCGTCACGGTGGTGGACCTATCCAGCTTGCAGACGTTTGGCGCGTAGCGCGATCTTGCGTTCCGCGGCTGCATTGGGCAAACTCCAGCACCGGCGCGCCTCACCAGACACTTTGGTCCGAAAAGCCGCGCCGAATGGCGTTCTGCGCAAATTCTCAAGGGATGATGGCCACCCTTGACGCCTTCCCCTTGCTACAGGGGAAGGGGCTGATCAGTGCGCACGCACATTAGTCACTTTAAATACGACGCGCCCCACTCGCAACACAATCGCCCTTTCGTCTGTCATTTGAGAGCACATCTGCGC
>JAJAYN010000421.1 GCA_026786225.1 Burkholderiales bacterium
GCCTTGATCCTGCATAGTGCCACGGTTGAAACTGCAGTACTCACGAATGGTGTTACGGTCGCCAATCTCAAGCCTGGTCGGCTCACCGGCATATTTCTTGTCCTGGTTAGCCTCACCGAGCGAGGCGAAATGGAAGATACGATTGTCGCGGCCGATTTTGGTATGGCCAGTGATGACACAGTGGTGGCCAATGGTGGTGCCATCGCCTATCTCAACGTCGCCGTCAACCACGGTGTAGGCACCGACGCGCACATCTGCACCGAGTCTGGCGCGCGGATCGACGATGGCGGTCGGGTGAATACTCATTTTTGAAATGCGTCTATGGTTTGGTGATCGTACGCTGCGTGCACAACAGCGTTGCCTCGCAGGCAACCTGGTCGCCGACTTTCGCCCGCACCGCGTATTTAATCAGGCCGCGCCTATCCATCAACTTTTCGGCTTCAAGAATCAACGTGTCGCCCGGAACAATAGGACGCTTGAAACGGGCACCGTCCACGCCAACCAGATAAACGACCGTGTTGTCATCACGCTTGGTGCCGAGGCTCTTGAATGACAGCAACGCGGCAGCCTGCGCCATCGCCTCGACGATCAACACGCCCGGCATCACCGGATAGTGCGGAAAATGCCCGTCAAAAAAAGGTTCGTTGATGGTGACATTTTTCAAGGCCACGATGCGTTTGTCCGGCTCGAGTTCCAGCACCCTGTCCACCAGCAGAAATGGATAGCGGTGCGGAAGATATTCCTTGATTTCGGCGATGTCCATCACGCAATTTTTACTCACGAGGCACTCCCTTTTTTCTTGATTGCTTTGACCTCAAGGGCCAGGTTGTCGAGTTGGCGCAAGTGCGCAATATTCCTCAGCCAGTCTTTATGTTTCATCTGCGGCATAACGCCTGTGACCATGCCCGGTTCGGTGATCGATTTGGTTACCAGGGTCATCGCTGAAACAATCGCGCCGTCGCAGACCTCCAGATGCCCGGTAAACCCTGCCGCACCGCCGATCATCACGCGCTTGCCGATCCTGGTGCTACCGGCAATACCCACACATCCGGCAATGACAGTGTGATCACCAATAGTGCAATTATGGCCAACCTGAATCTGGTTATCGAGTTTCACGTCATTGCCGATAATCGTATCTTCAATTGCACCGCGGTCGATGGTCGTATTGGCACCGATTTCGCAGTCGTCACCGATAAGTACGCGACCCGTCTGCGGGATCTTGACCCAGCACCCTGCGTCAGCCTGAAAATCAGGCGCAAAACCAAAGCCGTCGGCACCAATCACCACGCCGGAGTGAATGATGGCGCGCTGTCCGATTTTGCAGCCTGGATAGACTGTCACGCGTGCCGCGATCACGCTATCGGCACCCAATGTGACATCGTCACCGATGACCGAACCCGCGCCAATTTGCACGCGTTCACCGATATTTGCGTTGGCACCTATTGAAACGAATTCGGCGATGTATGCACTTGCCGGGATGATCGCGCCGGGATGGATGACCGCGTTGGCGTGCACGCCACCCGGACGTGGTGCCGTACTTGAAAACAACTGCGCCACCTGCGCAAAGTAAGCGTAGGGATTGTCGGCCACGATACGTGGTTTTGACGTGCTGTCGCGATCCTTGGCCCCGAGAATAACCGCCCCGGCCTGGGTAAGGCCCAGTGCCGAACGGTATTTTGGGTTCGCCAGAAACGTGATCCGGGTGTGGTCAGCCCCCTCAATGGTGCCGACACCTTCCAGCGACTGTTGCACCTCACCGATGGCCTCGCCGCCAAGTATTGAAATAATATCTCTCAGAAACATGGGGTTCTTATATCACTTTCCGCATCGCCTGCGGTGTGAAGCGCGATCTAGGGAACCTCGCATTGCCGAATCAGCTTCTGCCAATTAAAGGCAAAGGCAGCGTGCGAGGCACCAACTGCCACGCCCGGTTAAAGGGTCATTTATCCGCGAGTGCTTTGATGACCTTGTCGGTGATATCAATTCGCGGACTGGCAAACGTGGCTTCGTGCAAAATTAAATCGAATTTTTCTTTTTCGGCAATTTCGTTGATGACCTTGTTGGCGCGCTCCTGCAGTGACGCGAGCTCTTCACTTTGACGCAGACTCAGGTCCTCGCGGAATTCCCTCTGCATCCGCTGGAAATCACGGGTCAGTTGCGCCAGCTGCCGCTCTTTGGCGACGCGCTCGGCTTCAGGCAGCGTCACGGCTTCTTTTTGCAGCGTGACTTCCAGGTCGCGTCCCTGCTTTTCCATCTTGTTCAACTCAGTCTGGCGGGTGGCGAATTCCTTTTCAAGCTTACCCTGCGCACGTTTAGCCGGCGCGGCTTCGCGCAGAATTCGCTCGCGATTGACGAATCCGACTTTCGTGTCAGCGGCCACCGCAAGTGCGGGCGTCGTGAGCATGAAACTCACAACGATCAGACGCAGGAAATTAGCCATCTCTCGGTCCTTTTTGGAAAATCGCATCAATCAATATTGCATCAGAATACGCGGCCCAGCAGAAATTGGAAGCGCTCTACTTTGTCTGTCGGTTTCTGTCTTATTGGCTTTGCCAGACTGAACTTCAATGGCCCCACCGGCGAGAACCAGCTCACACCGAAACCGACCGAGCTACGTAAATCACCCAAACGAATTTTCTCGCTGGCCCCAAATACATTGCCATAGTCTACAAACGCCGAAAGGCGTACCGACTTGTCGCCTTTCACACCAGGCATGGGAAACAGGACTTCAAAATTGCCAACAATTCGCCGATTGCCGCCAATGAAGTCGCCGTTGACGTCCTTGGGACCGAGCGAACTCTGTTCAAAACCGCGCACCGAGTCCACGCCGCCTGCGTAGAAATTCTTGAAAAATGGCAACGGCTTGCCGCCGTATCCATTCGCATAACCGAACTCGGCGTTGACGTTAAGAACAACGGGCCCCCAGATCGGACGAAGATACTGCACTTTGCTTTGAAGACGATAGAACTTTACATCGCCGCCGGGAAGGCCCATTTCGCCACCGACTTCAACGAGATATCCGCTTCTGGGGAAGTAAATACTGTCACGCGTGTCGCGGGAAAAACCCAGTGATCCGCGCAACGTGTCGCTCTTGGTTCCAAAGGTATTGACGTAATCGATGTAGCGCTGCGGGCTGAATGAATCCAGCCCCAGTGCGGTGCGCTCAAAGCCGACGCCAAAATTGATGCCGTCATACTCCGTGACGGGCACGCCAAAACGCACGCCTGCACCAGCCGATTTCGAACTATATGAGCCTGTCGATAGCGTTGCGGTATTGAGGTCACGCTCATAAATGTCAAAGCCTCTGGCAATGCCGTCTACAGTCCAGTAAGGGTTCAAATAGGAAACCTCATATGCTTTGCTGATCGTGCTGTTATTGACGCGGAAAGAGAGCTGGTTGCCGCTACCGAAAATATTCGCCTGGGAGACCGACGCACTTACTGTCAATTTCTCTGCGCTGGAATAGCCAACACCGAATTGCAGGCTACCCGTGTTGCGTTCCTTGACGGTTACGTTGAGATCCACTTGATCGTTGGATCCCGGGACCGAAGGGGTCTCTACCGTGATGTCCTCAAAAAAGCCGGTGCGCTCCAGCCTTTCCTTCGAACGGGCAATTTTTTCGTTGGAGTACCACGC
>JAJAYN010000422.1 GCA_026786225.1 Burkholderiales bacterium
GATCAAGCCCTTGCCGTAGCGTTTGCAGACATAACTCACGGCTTGCAGGGGATTGAGCACGCCGGTGCCGGACTCACAGTGAATCAGCCCGACGTGGGTAATGGAAGGATCAGACGTGAGACGCGCGTCCAGCTCTTCTGCGGAAACAGGCTCGTCTTCTGCACGTTCGAGGATGCTCGTGCGACGCCCCATCAGCGTGGAAAGCTTTCCCATGCGCTTGCAATAGGCACCGTTGTCCAGCACCAGCACGTGGCCGTCGCGCGGCACAATGGTGGCGACCGCAGCCTCCACCGAAAACGTGCCGCTACCCTGCAGCGGCACGACGACATGCGTTTCCGCACCGTGAATGATGGCGAGCAGTTGCTTGCGTATCCGCGCGGTGATGGCTTTGAACTCGCTGTCCCACGAACCCCAGTCGCGCAGCATCGCCAACTTGGTGCGTAAGGTGGTCGTCAGTGGACCTGGGGTTAGCAATATTCGGTCTCTATCCATATAAATATCCTTGTGGATTTTTCGCTACGATGCTGCCGGTCGCCGCCATGCCTGCGTGCGCCGATTGACCAGCCAGCCCAGCCCTAAGAACATGATGGTCGCCAGTGTCGATACCGCTGCGATCAATACCGCCATCGCCGCTGCAGCACCAATCTCGCCGGCCTCGTCCAGATTAAGAATGGCAATCGCGGCGACCTTGGTTTCGGGAGAATACAGAAACACCACGGCGGAGATTGTCGTCATGGCGTTGATGAAGAAATATCTGGCGATGTCAATGAGCGCGGGTGCACAAATCGGCAACGTGACGCGCCAAAAGGTCTTGTAGAACGGCACCTTAAGCGATGCCGATACCGACTCGAATTCAGAGTCCAGCGCCTTCAGCGCCGTGACGGCCGTGAGGTGGCCAGTCGTGTAGAAGTGGACGATGGTACACAGCACCAGCAGCGTCAATGTTTGATAGAGGCCATTGAGCGGATTGGCGGGTGCATTGAAAAAGAATATGTAGCCCAGACCCAGCACCAGGCCCGGCACCGCCATCGGCAGCAGCGCCAACAACTGCACGATGGGGCGCAGCCAGTCGAGATCGCGCGTTTTCTCGATCAAGTACGCACCCACAAACACAATGACCGTGCCAAAAAATGCCGTCGCACTGGCGAGCTTCAGACTGGTGATGAATGCCGTCCCGACCTCGCCGTCGAGCAAGCCGAACGCGTAGTGTCTGGTACTCAGGGATAAATCATAGGGCCAGAATTTCACGAACGAGGCGAACACCGCCATCCCTAACACCGCAAGCATCCCTGCCACCACCAGCAGGCAGTACGCGGTCATGGCAATATCGTAGCCGCGACTTTTCTTCGGCGAATACGGCACCGCGCGCGCGGTGAGCATCGAGGTCTGTTTGCGTTGTACAAAGCGGTCCACAAAGAAAGTCAGCAGGGCAGGCGCCAGCAGAATGAAACCGACGACCGCGCCTTTCTGAAAATCCTGCTGCCCGATCACCAACTTGAAAATATCCGTGGCCAGCATATTGAAATTGCCGCCGATCACTTTCGGAATGCCGAAATCGGTCATCACCAGCGTGAAGGTCACCATTGCCGCGCTAATCAGCCCGTACTTGGCACCGGGCAGCGTGATCGTGAAAAATTTTCGTGCGGCGGATGTCCCCATCGCATCGGCCGCTTCGTACAGACGGGCGTCGGCCAGCGAAAGTGCCGTGACCAGGATCATCAGGGCATGGGGAAAAACACTGAAAATTTCAGAGATGATGATGCCCGGTGCGCCATAGATGGAAGCGATGCCCACGGCGCGCATCGCATCTTTCAGCACACCCTGATTACCAAACCAGTAGATGAACGAGATTGCAGCCAGCAGCGATGGCGCGAGCAAGGGTGTCAGCGTGATGGTGCGAAACAACCCCTTGAGCGGCATGCAACTTCTGGTGAGTGCATAGGCGAAAAGGAATGCGGCGGGCACTGCGATCAAGGTCACCGTTGCGGACACCCAGACGCTGTTCCACAGCGATTGCCTCAGCGTTGCTGTCTGCATGTATGCGATGAAATTGTCGAGGCCAACGAACGCGCCATCCTTGTTCTCGACGCTCTGCATGAGAATGGCAGCCAGCGGCGCCGCGAGGAAAACAAGCAGCACTGCGGCAATGAGAATCAGTACGACATGGCCGATACGATCGGTCCAGTGAACCCTTTGACGCACGGCTTTCAAGCCGCCGCTATCGATGACTGCGGCCATTTCAGGCGCCAAACAGACGCAGGCGTTCCGTCAGGATTCGAAGCTTCAAGCGGCTGCCTTGTTCCAGCGTCTGCTCGGCAAGGAAATTGAGCGACAAATACACCGTGAGTGGTGTCGGCAGGCCATCCGTCGAAACGCGCACCAGACAGTACGACCCCAAAAATTCGATCTTGTCGATTTTTGCCTCAATCACGTTCGCGTCGCCATCGCTTATCGGCCGCGCGACAATATCCTCCGGGCGCAGATAGGCTTTCACGGTGTGCCCGACATTGACACATTGCTCGCAAGCGAGCGTGACGCTGCCGATCTGCAAATGGCCCGGAGAAATGACTTTGCCTTCCAGCACATTTGCCTTGCCGACAAAATCGACCACGAATGGCGACGCAGGCTCGCGGTAGATATCGAGCGGCGAGCCGACCTGTTCGATGACGCCGTGGTTCATCACCACAATGCGGTCCGCCATCGACAAGGCTTCTTCCTGATCGTGCGTGACCATGATCGTCGTGATGCCGAGCCGCTGCTGCAGCGAGCGGATCTCCTGACGCAGGCGAACACGCTCCAGCGCGTCCAGCGCCGACAAGGGCTCATCCAGCAGCAACAGGCTGGGCGAGGTTGCGATGGCGCGTGCCAGCGCGATGCGCTGTTGTTGCCCGCCGGACAATTGACCGGGAAACTTCGCGCCGCTGTCGGGCAGGCCGACCAGTTTCAGGAGTTCATTGACGCGTTTGGTGATGTCGCCTTTTGGCGCACGGCGATTGACGAGCCCATAGGAGACATTTTCAAAAACGTTCAGATTTGGAAACAGGGCGTACGACTGGAAAACGATGCCGTAGTCGCGATCTGCCGGCGGCAGGCGTGAAATATCCCGGCCACCTTGGCGGATAGTGCCCGCGCTCTGCACCTCCAGCCCGGCAATGATGCGCAGCAGCGTCGTCTTGCCGCATCCCGACGGCCCCAGAAAACAAACGAACTCACCGCGATGCACGGTGAGTTCGATATTTTTCAGCGCATGAAAGGCATCGAAATGCTTGTGAATGCCTGACAGCTCAAGCGCCAGCGTGGAATTTGCCGCTGGCACGCCGGCTACCGCCATTACCTCTACTTCTTGGGTTCGGATTTGCTGTCGTAACGCTTGGTCCATTCCGCGAGAATCTTTTCGCGGTTGTTGGCGGCCCAGACGAAATCGACATTCACAAGACGTGCTTCGTAGTCTTTGGGAATATTTGCCAATGGTTCAGCGACGCCCGGAATCGCGGTGATCGCGAAATTCCTGCCATAGAGCATGGCGGCATTCTTGCTCGATGCCCAATCAGCAAGCTTCTTCGCCGCATCAAGTTTCTTCGTACCTTTGTGGATCGCAAACGCCTCCAGATCCCAACCCAGTCCCTCTTTCGGGAATATCAGATCGATCGGCGCGCCCTTGGCCTTGATGGTATTGGCGCGATATTCGAAGGAGATCCCCATCACGTATTCACCAGCACCGGCCATCGTGCAAGGCTTGGAGCCCGAATGGGTGTATTGCGCGATGTTTTCATGGAGCTTGTCCATATACTCCCAGCCGCCTTTTTCGCCAAAGATGGTAAGCCATGCGGTCACATCAAAAAAACCGGTGCCGGAGGATGCCGGGTTGGGCATCACGATCTGACCTTTATAGATAGGCTTGGTCATGTCTTGCCAGGTTTCCGGTTTGGGGAGATTCTTCTTGGCCGCTTCTATCGTGTTGAAGCAGACGGTCGCGCCCCAAACA
>JAJAYN010000423.1 GCA_026786225.1 Burkholderiales bacterium
GCATGGTGCGCATTAAAAGGCTTTACCGTGACGCTGCAGGACCTGGACCATGCGCGCATCGCCCCTGCGATCAAGCGCGCCGCCGATATGTACAAGCGACGTTTGAAGCAGCCGCATTTAATACAGGCAGCGATGGACCGTTTGGTACCGGACGTAAAAGGCGATGGCGTTGATCACTGCGATCTCGTGATCGAGGCGATTGTCGAGAATGCCGACATCAAGAAAAAACTCTATGCGCAGATCGAGCCAAGGTTGAAAGCATCGGCGATTCTGGCAACCAATACGTCGTCGATCCCCCTGCAGGAGTTGTCGATTTCGCTGACAAAACCAGAACGCCTTGTCGGCATTCACTTCTTCAATCCCGTCGCGCAGATGATGCTGGTGGAGATCGTCGAAGGCCCGCAGACTTCTGCCGACGTGATGAGGACTTCGCAGGCGTTTGTAAAGAAGATCGACAAACTGCCATTGCCCGTGAAATCAGCCCCCGGCTTCCTGGTCAACCGTATCCTCACGCCGTACATGACCGAGGCACAGGTGATGCTGGAAGAAGGTATCCCGATGGAAGTTATCGATGCCGCTGCACGCGAATTTGGCATGCCGATGGGCCCGATTGAGCTGGCTGATACCGTTGGTCTGGATGTAGGGCTCGCCGTCGGCAAGGAGCTGGCCAAACCGGGCGGACCAGAGCCGAAGAGAATTCAGGCGTTGGTCGCCGCCAAAAAACTTGGCAAGAAATCCGGCGAAGGATTTTACAAATGGGTCAACGGGCGTCCGCAAAAGGCCAATGGCTCCGGCACCGTAGACCTCGCGCCTCTGTGGATGCGCATGACGTTACCGGCGGTGAACGAGGCGGTTGCGTGCGTACGTGAAGGTATCGTCGTCGATGCCGATCTGTGCGATGCAGGCGTGATTTTTGGCACCGGCTTCGCGCCGCATCGCGGTGGACCGATCAACTACTTGAGAGCGGCGGGCAAGGACAAATTGCTGGCTGAGATGAAAGCGCTGGAGCAAAAATACGGCGCGCGATTTGCACCCGATGCCGGCTGGCAGTCGATCTAGGCTACGGACGATGAACAACGCGATGGCAATGTGGATCAAGCTCAAAGACAAGCCGTGGGGCAAGTGGTTGTTTGCCCGCGCGGTTTGCTGGAAGGCACCGTATTTCAGCACCATCGCGCCGCGCTTTGAGGAACTCAAGCCCGGCTATGCGCGCGTCAGTTTGAAAAAACGTCGTGCGGTACAAAATCATATCGGTACGGTACACGCGATTGCCGCCTGCAACTTAGCCGAGCTGGGTGCGGGCACGATGATGGAGGCGAGTCTGCCTGATTCGATGCGCTGGCTCCCCAAAGGCATGAGCGTGCAATACCTGAAAACCTGCAAGACCGACCTCACCGCCGAATGCGTCGCCACCGATATCGCCGAAGGGCCCGCACGTGACGTCATCGTCAGTGTTGACATGAAAGACACCCACGGCAATCTGGTCGTGCATGCAGACATCAATATGTACGTCAGTCCGCGCAAGCGAAATGGATAGGGCTG
Source organism: Burkholderiales bacterium (assembly GCA_026786225.1). Lineage (GTDB taxonomy): Bacteria > Pseudomonadota > Gammaproteobacteria > Burkholderiales > Usitatibacteraceae > UKL13-2. The sequence goes on from JAJAYN010000423.1 coordinate 1,543, forward strand.
TATATACTTTGATGCGGTCGAACTGAACCATGTCATCCCTCTTGCTGCCAATGCTGCCGCGTATAATCGTCGGTGATCTAAACCCAGATCATGGATGCATGCCGGGCGCAGTCTTGCGCGCACCGAGTCCTGTGCCTGAACGCGCCAAAAGAGCTGCGACCACAACGAGGAGACATCAATTGGTGGACCCGAATATCCTGCAGAACCGCCGTGGCACGCGCTACCTGATGTTTGATGACGCAGCGACGATTGCCGACATATTCGCACTGCGTTGCCGGACCTCGCCCAACGCGCCGGCTTATCGCGAATTCGACAGTGCCAGCAAGGAGTGGACGGGCGTCGACTGGCGCGATGTGGGCGACCGCGTCGCGCGCATGCGCGAAGGATTTCGCCGCGAAGGCCTGCAGCCGGGTGATCGGGTTGCCGTGATGCTGAAAAACAGTATCAACTGGGTGGTAGCCGATCAGGGCGCGTTCGCACAGGGGCTGGTGACGGTACCGATATTCGTCGATGACCGGCCCGAGAATGTGGCCTTCATCCTCGAAAACGCCGATGTAAAACTGATCGTCATCGACGGCGAAGAGCACTGGAAACGTCTGAAAACCGTGCACGCGCAACTGGGCACGTTGCAGTGCATTCTGACGGTCAAACCGGTAAACGATGCCGATGAGCCGCGTCTGAAATTGCTGGCCGAGTGGCTGCCCACTGAGCCGGGCAGTTTTGAGCGCCCGTCGGTGAAGGGTAATGATCTGGCCACGATCGTCTACACGAGTGGCACCACGGGCAAGCCCAAGGGCGTGATGCTGTCGCATCGCAATATTCTCTCGAATGTGCAGTCTGGGCTCGCCGTATACGATGTTTTCGCGGAGGATATTTTTCTCTCGTTTCTGCCGCTCTCGCACATGTTCGAACGCACAGCCGATTACTATTTGAACGTCGTGTCCGGCGCATCAATGGTTTTTTGCCGTTCAATCCCGCAGCTGGCTGAGGACTTTCGCATCGTCCAGCCGACCATCATTTTTTCGGTTCCGCGCATTTATGAGCGCTTTCTCGCGGCGATCAATGAGCAACTGAAGAAATCGTCACCCACCAAAAGGAAGCTGTTTGATTTCGCCGTCGATGTCGGCTGGAGTCGCTTTGAATATCAGAACGGTCGCGGTCCATGGAAGCCGACATTCCTGCTTTGGCCGGCGCTGAAAACGCTGGTCGCCGACAAGTTGCTGGCGCGTCTTGGCGGCAAGCTTCGCTTTGCGGTGGCCGGTGGTGCTGCGTTGTCGCCGTCGGTGTCGAAAGTTTTTGTCGGCCTGGGCCTGCAGATTTGTCAGGGCTACGGGATGACTGAGGCGTCACCACTGCTGGCGGTGAACCTGCTCGACAAGAACGAGCCAAGCTCGGTTGGTCCTGCCGTTCCCGGCGTGGAAATCCGTGTCGACGAGAACAACGTGCTGCACGCGCGCGGGCCGAATGTGATGATGGGCTATTGGCGCAACCCGGATGCCACGCGCGCCGTGCTGTCGGAAGATGGCTGGCTCAATACCGGTGATCAGGTCCGCATCGATGAGCAAGGGTTTATCCATATCACCGGGCGCATCAAGGAAATTATCGTGCTGGGCAATGGCGAAAAAGTGCCACCCGTCGACATGGAAATGGCTGTCCAGATGGATCCGCTGTTTGAGCAGGTGCTCGTGTATGGCGAAGCCAAGCCGTATCTGTCGGCCATCGTGGTATTGAATGATGATGAATGGGGTCGCGTTGCGGCTGAGACCAAGCTTGATCCGAGGCTTGATGGCGAAGGCAAAGAGAAGGCCGAAAAATTTCTGGTTCAACGCATCGGCAAACAGATCAAGAATTTTCCCGGTTATGCGTTGATTCGCAAGGTCGCTGTCGCGCGTGAAAAGTGGACAATTGACAACGGCATGATCACGCCGACCTTGAAACTCAAGCGCAATGTCATTCTGCAGAAATACGCCAGCGCAATAGATGATATGTACAAAGGACACGTCCTGTGACCCAGGATTCCGACGAGCCGTTTTGCGAAATCACGCATCTGCCCAAAGATAGGCAACCTGTGATCCGCATCATCCCCATGCCGGCAGACACCAACGCGCACGGCACCATTTTTGGCGGCTGGGTGATGGCGCAGGTCGATCTGGCCGGCAGCGTGCCGGCAACCGTTCGCGCGCGCGGCAAGGTGGTGACCGTGTCGGTAAATTCGTTTCAGTTCAAGCAGCCGGTCCTGGTGGGAGATCTGGTGAGTTTTTATGCCGACGTGGTAAAGGTTGGTCGTACCTCGTTGACGGTGGATGTCGAGGTCTATGCGCAGCGGCAGCGGTTTGGCGCAGAGGTGGTAAAGGTGACGGAGGCGCAGCTGACTTATGTGGCGGTTGACGATCAACGCAAGCCGCGACCCGTGCCGGCGGAATGAAGATTTATCCAGCAAAAAATAGTAAGACCCCAGCATTGACGGGCATCCTGCGCCATTTATGGCTTGAGAGCCGCGCTGGTATTCGTGTTTAGCATTTAATTCATCGAAAAATCAGGAGTTTCCATTGAGTAATTTTCATATCCGAAAAGTCGCCGTCCTCGGCGCAGGCGTGATGGGCGCACAAATTGCAGCGCACCTCACCAATGCCAACGTCAAAGCCATTTTGTTCGACCTGCCCGCGAAGGAAGGCCCGAAGAACGGCATCGTGCTCAAGGCTATCGACGCCATGGCCAAGTTGCAGCCGGCACCGTTCGCCAGCAAGGCGCGTGCGACGCAGATCACACCGGCTAACTACGACGACAATCTAGAATGGTTGAAGGATTGCGACCTGATCATCGAGGCGATTTCCGAGCGCATGGACTGGAAGAAATCGTTGTACGAAAAGGTCGCACCCTTCATGCGTGCCGACGCCATCTTTGCATCGAACACGTCCGGACTATCGATCACCGAGTTGTCAAAGGTGTTTCCGGAAGCGTTACGCCATCGCTTCTGCGGCGTACATTTCTTCAATCCGCCGCGCTACATGAAACTGGTCGAGCTGATCCCCACGCCGGATACCGATGCGTCGATTCTCGATCAGCTCGAAACGTTTCTCGTCACCACCGTCGGCAAGGGCGTGATCCGCGCCAACGATACGCCTAATTTTGTCGCCAACCGTATTGGCGTTTTCTCGATCGCGGCGACGATGCATCACACGATGCAGTTCAAGCTCGGCTTCGATGAAGTCGACGCGCTCACCGGTCCCGCGATTGGTCGCGCCAAGAGCGCCACTTACCGCACGGCGGACGTGGTGGGACTGGACACGCTGGCGCATACCTTCAAAACGATGGACGACAACCTGCCGAATGACCCATGGCACAAATACTACGCCGTCCCTGTATTCCTGAAGGCGTTGATCGAGAAGGGCGCATTGGGACAGAAAACCAAGGCAGGCTTCTTCACCAAGAAGGGCAAAGACATTCTGGTGATTGACATTGCCAAAAAGGATTACCGTGCGTCGGATGCCAAGGTGGCCGATGAGGTCGCCGTTATTCTGAAGATTCGCAATCCAGCCGAACAATTCGCTGCGCTACGTGCCAGCGCGCATCCACAAGCCCAATTTCTCTGGGCCATTTTCCGCGATGTGTTCCACTACATTGCTGTACACCTCGGTGATGTGGCCAGTTCCGCGCGCGATATCGATTTCGCGATCCGCTGGGGCTTCGGCTGGAAGATGGGTCCGTTCGAAACCTGGCAGGCAGCGGGTTGGGAGCAGGTGGCCAAATGGATTGCAGAAGATATCGCCGCAGGCAAAACGATGTCGAACGCACCTCTGCCTGCATGGGTGACGGACGGCAGAAAGGGTGTTCACTCGAATGAAGGTTCCCTGTCCGGCAAGACTGGCAAGATGGTCGCACGTTCCACGTTGCCCGTTTATCAGCGCCAGCTTTATCCCGAACTGTTGCTTGGTGAAAAAGCTGAAAAGGGCACGATGGTTTTCGAAACGGACGCGGTGCGCATGTGGACCACCAAGGGACACGACGACATCGCCATCGTGTCGTTCAAAACCAAAATGCATTCCATCGGCAGCGATGTGCTCGAGGGCTTGAACAAGGCCATTGACGAAGCTGAAGCAAATTACAAAGCGCTGGTCATCTGGCAGACCGAGCCGCCATACGCAGCGGGTGCCAATCTGGTGAAAGCGCTCGAAGCATTGAAGCTCGGGCAGTTCGACGATTTCGAAGCGATGGTCGGGCGTTTCCAGGCAACATCGCAGCGTATCAAGTACAGCATGATTCCGGTTGTTTCTGCCGTGGATGGCATGGCGCTCGGTGGTGGCTGCGAATTCCAGATGCATTCGGACCGCGTTGTCGCCACGTTGGAGAGCTACATCGGCCTGGTCGAAGTCGGCGTGGGGCTGTTGCCAGCCGGCGGTGGCTTGAAAGAGATGGCGCTGCGCGCAGCACTGGCGGCCAATGGCGGCGACTTGCTGCCCGCGATTCAGAAGAGCTTCAAACTTGCCGCAATGGGTGAAGTATCAAAGAGCGCGCAGGAGGCCAAGGAAATGGGCCATATGCGCTGGCGCGACACGATCATTTTCAATCGCGACGAGCTGCTGTACGTCGCCCTCGAAACTGCGCGCGCAATGGCCAATTCGAGCTATCGCCCGCCACTGGCCCCGACTGCATTTCCAGTTGCCGGTTACACCGGTATTGCGACGCTGAAGATGATGCTCATCAACATGAAAGAGGGCGGTTTCATTTCGGATCACGACTATGAAATCAGCTCGCGCATCGCGGCCTGCCTGTGCGGCGGCGAAGTCGAGCCGGGCTCCATGGTGAACGAGGACTGGATGTTGGCACTGGAGCGCAAACACTTTTGCGAACTGGCGAAGATGGAAAAGACCCAGGCGCGCATCGAATTCATGTTGAAAAACGGTAAACCACTGCGCAATTAAGCGCGGATGATTGGAGAATCAAAATGAGCAAGCAAATTCAGGAAGCCTATATCGTCGCCGCCGTTCGCACGCCAGTGGGTAAGGCGCCACGCGGCATGTTCAAGAATATCCGTCCCGACGACATGCTCGCGCATGTGTTGCGTGGTGTGATCGCACAAGTGCCGGGTCTGGACCCGAATGACATCGGTGACGTTGTCGTCGGTTGTGCAATGCCGGAAGGCGAGCAGGGGATGAATGTGGCACGCATCGGCGTACTGCTCGCTGGCCTGCCAGACGGCGTGCCCGCTGTGACCATTAACCGCTTCTGCTCATCGGGCTTGCAGGCGATCAGCATGGCCGCAGATCGTATCCGCACTGGTGACGATGATGTCGTCATCGCAGCCGGAACGGAAAGCATGTCGATGGTGCCGATGATGGGCAACAAGATTGCGCTTAACCAGTCGGTGTTTACCAGCAACGAGCACGTGGCTATCGCGTACGGCATGGGCATCACGGCTGAGAACGTGGCAAACCAATGGAAAGTGACGCGGGAGGAGCAGGATGCGTTTGCCGTGGCGTCGCATCAAAAAGCGGCGCGCGCCATCGCTGCAGGTGGCTTCAAGGATGAAATCCTGCCCTACGAGATTGATACTGCGATACCGGATCTGGCGAGTGGCGCCATCAAGCACAAAAAGAAAATGGCCGATACCGATGAAGGTCCACGCGCGGATTCGAGCATGGAGTCGCTGGGCAAATTGCGCACCGTGTTCGCAGCGCGTGGCAGCGTGACGGCGGGCAACTCTTCGCAGATGTCCGATGGTGCTGGTGCGGTGCTGTTGATGAGCGAAAAGGCGCTGAAAAAATACAACGTTCAACCGATTGCACGATTCGTGTCGTTCGCGGTAGCGGGGGTACCGCCCGAAATCATGGGCATTGGCCCGATCAAGGCGATTCCGAAAGTGCTCAGGCAGGCGGGCATCACGGCGGACGATCTGGACTGGATCGAACTCAATGAGGCATTTGCGGCACAGGCATTGGCCGTGGTGAAGGACCTCGGCTTGAATGCCGACAAAATCAACCCGCAGGGCGGCGCAATTGCCCTCGGTCATCCGCTAGGTGCCACCGGTGCAATCCGTTCGGCCACGCTGCTGCATGGGATGCGCCGCAATAAACAGAAGTGGGGAATGGTCAGCATGTGCATTGGCACCGGCATGGGCGCGGCGGGGCTGTTCGAGGCGATGTAATCGTGTGGCGTTGCATAAAAACAACGCCACGCAGACGCCTGAATCAATGCGCTGATGGGGAAGGCAAACACGCTTTCTCCTAGAGCGAAACTGAAATGGTGAAGCGATTCCGCTGTTACTGACTTTGTCGTCAGCATTTTCGCTGCACCGCAGCATCCGTAATTTGCTTCCAAATAAACAATTTCCTGTAAAGTATTTCGAAAGACGGCCGTCTTGGCGTAAATAAGCGCAACGCAGTGCCAAGAGACAGCCCAATACAAGTTTCAATACCACCCTTGAGGAGAGCACCAAATGAGCAATTTACACAAGCGCGCTCGCGCACTTTCACCCGCGCTGAAAGTCTCAGCCGTAGCAGTGGCGCTGGCGCTCAGTGGTGCCGCGCAAGCTGTCCAGTTTAACTTTGACAATGGCTTTAGCGGCAGCCTGGATTCGACTTTTTCATATGGCATTTCTGTACGTGCGCAAAGCGCAAGTCCCAGTTTGATCGGTCTCGCCAACGGCGGCACGTCGCGTTCCACGAATGAGGACGATGGAGATCGCTCGTACGCGAAGGGTAAGCCCTTCTCGCAACTGTGGAAGGGCACACACGAACTATCTGCCAAGTACGACGGATGGAGCATGTTGGTGCGAGGCTCCTATTTTGTCGATACTGAGGCCAGTAATGCGGGCAACCTCGGGCCTATTGGCCGTGATCGTCTTGGCCAGGATGCGGTGATCCTCGATGCGTTCGTTGCCCGCACATTTGATTTTGGCGGCAAGAACGTCAACGTACGCGCCGGTAAACAAGTTATTTCCTGGGGTGAGTCAACGTTCATCCCGAACGGTATAAACGTGATCAACCCTGTGGACGTCTCCAAGTTGCGCACGCCCGGCTCTGAGTTGAAAGAAGCGTTCATTCCGACCAGCACCCTGTTTGCCTCGTTTGAGTTGAGTAAACAGGCCAGCCTGGAAGCTTTCGCCTTGTTCAACCACGACAAGTTCAAGCTCGACCCTAGAGGCGCGTATTTCAGCAACAACGATACAGCATCTGATGATTCGACCGAACTGATTTTCAGCTTTGGTCGACGCAAGGATTTGTTCAGAGGTCAAAAGCCGGGCAATTTCCTTGCTGCGCCGGGCAGCGCACTGTTTCCCACGACACAGGCGTTGGGATACGGCCCCTTTGATCCAGCGGGCGCAGTATGGGCACCACGCACGGCTGATCGTAATGCCAAAGACACGGGTCAATTCGGCGCAGCGTTCCGTTATCTGGCAACAGAGCTGAACAATACCGAATTCGGTGCCTACTACCTGAACTACCACAGCCGTACGCCGGTACTCTCCGGTGTGAGAGGCACGCCAACCTCAATCGTCACAGGTGGGCCGTTGGCAACAGCAGTCGGACACACGGGTACGGCAAGCTACTTTGTTCAATATCCGGAAGACATCAAGCTCTACGGTTTCTCGTTTAATACACAGGCACCTGCCGGCATCGCATTGCAAGGCGAAATTTCCTATCGTCCTAATCAGCCGTTGCAACTTGCGTCGGCTGAAGTGGTGCTTGCGGCAGTTGGCTTACCCAACTTGCTGACAGGATTCGCCACTATTCCGGGAACGGTGAGCGCAACAGCGCCAGTTGGTGCGTCAGCGGCGTTTTTTGTGCCAGCGGGTACCGAGATTGTTGGCTGGCGCCGGGTGAAGCAGACGCAAATGCAATTGACGGGTACCAAATCCTTCCCGAACGTCTTCGGCGCTACGCAAGGCGTTGTTGTGGGTGAAGTTGGATACACCCGCTACAACGGCCTGACCAACAGCCTGAAGTTTAGCGGTCCAGCCACTGGTTTGCCGGCGACGGTGCAAGGTGCAGTGGCAGGGCAGGCCGGCTCCGTTCAGACCGAAGGATTTGTGACGGAAAATTCGTGGGGCTATCGTTTGGTAGGTCGACTCGAGTATGCAAATGCGCTGTTCGGCGGCAATTTGGCCCCCCGTGCGGCCTTCAGCCATGACGTTAGCGGCGTATCGCAAACGTTTAACCAGGGCGTCAAGTCGATTTCGCTCGGCTCCAGCCTTGAGTTTCAGCGCCGTCTGAACTTTGACTTTTCTTACAACATGTTCTTTGGCGGACGCAATTACTGCGGTACCGACCAAATCACAAATGCTGCGGCCCAGTCGGCATTGGCTGTCCAGATCAGCGGCATTCCAGCCTTGGGTATTGCCCCGCAGGGTGCCAGATTCTGTTCCAATGCCAACCCAATCAGGGACCGCGATTTCTACTCGTTCTCGGTGTCTTACTCGTTCTAGCCGGGGTTCAGGAATGTCCGCCGTCTTCAGTCATTCGAAGTCGGCGGATAAATCGCCTTCGACGTTAGTTCATTACAAAAGATTTTGGCTGACGTTTGAAATCAGGATTTTTGCAAAGCAATACGATAACGATAACTTTCTGGAGGAAACATGAACGTGAAACGATTGACGATGTTGGCATCGGCTACGTTAGGCGCGCTGACCATCTCGGTGGGCGCATATGCCGAACTTGACGCCGGCGACCTGGCAAAACTTGGCACTACGCTGACGCCGATGGGAGCAGAAAAAGCCGCAAACGCGGCGGGTACGATTCCGGCTTGGGACGGCGGCATTACCAAGATTCCTGCTGGGGTAACGTTCAAAAAGGGTGGTACCTATCCGGATCCGTTTCCGACCGATAAGCCACTGTTTACGATTACCGCAGCGAATGCAGACAAATACAAGGACAACCTTGCGCCTGGTCAGTTGGCGATGCTGAAACAGTATCCGACGTACAAACTGGACGTATTCACCACCCGCAGAACTGCCTCATATCCAGATGGGCACTATAAAGAAACCAAGGAATGCGCAGCCAAAGCCAAGCTGGCTGCCGGCGGCAACGGTGTCGTCGGTTGTACCGGTGGTACGCCGTTCCCGATCCCAAAGAACGGTAACGAAGCTATCTGGAACATGATTCTGCATTACAAGGGTGACACCTTTGCGCAGCACTGGGCGCAAGCTGCGGTGACAGCGTCAGGTGATTTCGCACTTGTGAAATTCGAGTACGAATATGATTTGTCGTACGGCAATCTTTCCAAAACACCAGCGCAGCGCGAGCCGAACAAGGTTCTCAACTATTTGCAAGTGACGACCGCACCAGCACGTCTGGCCGGACAAATCTTGCTGGTACATGAAACCGTTGACCAGGCAAAGGAGCCACGTTCAGCCTGGACCTATAACCCGGGGCAGCGTCGCGTGCGCCTCGCGCCAAACGTTGCTTACGACAATCCAGGCACGGCAGCCGACGGATTGCGTACCAACGACGACTTCGGCATGTTCAACGGCGCGACGGATCGTTATGAGTGGAAACTCGTCGGCAAGAAAGAAATGTATATCCCCTACAATTCTTATCGCCTCTCGGATCCCAAACTCAAGTACACCGATCAGCTACGTGCCGGCCACTTGAATCAGGACTTGGCCCGTTACGAGTTGCATCGTGTATGGGTGGTGGACGCAACGTTGAAGCCGGGAACGTCGCATATCTATTCGCGTCGCACCTTTTACATCGACGAAGACAGCTGGAACGTAGTCGCTATCGACAAGTATGACGGTCGCGGGCAGTTGTGGCGCTTCTCCGAGCAGCATAGCGAGACCTGGTACGACGTCCCGATGTGGTTCGGCACGGTAGAAGTTCATCATGATCTGCAGTCGCGCCGCTACATTGCGATGGGTCTGCGTTCTGAAGAGAAAGTGATCTACGATCCAATCAAACGTACACCGGCAGACTACACACCGCAAAACCTGCGTAATCTGGGTACGCGTTAACCGTACTGTGAAGCCGCAGCTTACCAAGTTGTAAAAATTCGGGGACAATCAGTTTGTCCCCGAATTGTTTCTGGAGGTTCGCTTTGGCTGTTAATGCAGACGACGCGCGTCACATAAAGCAGGCGCAACTCCATCAACGTCTCTCATCGTTCGTCGAGGCTGTGTTCAAATGACAAAATCCATCACAATTTCCGCTTTCGCCGTCGTTGCAGGCCTGCTGACAGTCGTTGGTGCTTCATCCAACGTCGGCGCCCAAATCAACCCCATCGTCATGCCTGTGTCCGGGCCCATGTCAAAGCAAAGCATGTCGCGCCTGCTTCTGACTGATGCGGCGCGCATTGGTAATCGCGTCGTTGCGGTCGGGGATCGTGGCTACATCGTCTATTCGGATAGTAACGGCGAGTCGTGGCAGCGCGCTACCACCCCGCCAAATACGCCGTTACTCACGGCGGTGACTTTCATCGATGCTAAAACGGGCTGGGCGGTTGGACACGACAGTATGATTCTCACATCAACCGATCAAGGCACATCGTGGACAAAGGCATTTTCGGCCCCTGATGATCAAAAGCCACTCATGGACATCACGTTCGTTGATGCCAACACCGGATTTGCGGTCGGCGCTTATGGCGCGTTTTACGCCACCACTGATGGCGGCAAGACCTGGACTTCGCGCAAGTTGTTCGAGGGCGTCAAAGAGGCTCCAAAAGCCGCAGCAGCACCCAAGAAAGGCAAATACGAGAGCGTGGGCAGCAGTAAAGACGCAGATACCGATGCAGGTGCCAAAGGCGGCGAAGACGACAAACACCTTAACGCCATTATCAAACTGGGGGAAAACAAACTTTTTGTTGCGGGAGAAGCCGGCATGCTCGCGAAGTCTGATGATGGCGGCAAAACGTGGTCGAAAATTGCGTCGCCGTACAAGGGCTCTTTCTTTGGCGCGATCCAGGCGCAGAATGGCGCGGTACTGATCTATGGCCTGCGTGGCAGGATCTATCGCAGCACCGATGCGGCACTTGCAAACTGGAAGCAGATCGACAACAAGTCAGTCGCTTCGCTAATGGGCGGCACGCGGCTGCCGGACGGGACGCTGGTGCTCGCGGGCCTGTCGGGAACAGTGCTGTTGTCGCGCGATAACGGTGAGACTTTCTCACCGCTTCCTTCGGGCTCAACCAAGGCGCTGGCAGCATCCCTGCTCGGTGCCCCCAGCGCATTGTTGTTAATCGGCGAGTCCGGTGTTCGCGAGGTGTTGCTGTCAGCGGCAACGTCCGCAAATGCCGCCCCTGCTGCGCCGCCGTCAAAATAATAGATCGCTGCTGAAACCCCTGCCGCCACCCATCGCTTCAATAGACGAGCGCACTATGAACTTACAAAAACTCATCGAAAAATTCTCAGCCATTATTTTCAACAATCGCAAGATGTGGCTGATCGTGTTCGCGGTTCTTACCGTGGGCTTTGCAATTTCCGCCAGCCAGTTGAAAGTCGATGCGGGCTTTAACAAGATGGTGCCGTTGAAGCATCCCTACATGAAAGTGTACAAAGAATACGAAACCGTGTTCGGTGGTGCAAACAGGGTTGCCATCGCACTGGTGCAGAAACAAGGCGACATCTATAACAAGGAGTTCATGGCTAAATTAAAGGCCATGACCAATGACATTCTTGTTCTGGAAGGGGTCGACAAGCCCAGCGTACGCTCACTGTTCACGCCGAACACCCGGTTCATCGAGGTGGTCGAGGAGGGATTCGCCGGTGGCAACGTCATCCCGGCTACATTCCAGGGAACGCCTGAAGACATGATCGTCGTGCGTGGCAACGTACAGAAGTCCAATGAAATCGGTCGTACGGTCGCCACCGACTTCACCGGCGCACTGGTTATCGCGGGACTATTCGAGGCGATTCCGAAAGATGGTGGTCGTGTCGAAAAGCTCAACTACTTTGAGCTGTCTAACAAACTCGATGAGTTGCGCGCCAAATACGAGGGACCGGACCACACCGTGCACATTATCGGTTTTGCCAAAGCGGTGGGTGATATTTCCAGCGGCGCGCGCGGCGTCATCATGTTCTTCCTGATCGCCTTCATCATCACTGCCGTGTTGATGCTGTGGTTTGTAAAGGACGTGAAGCTGACACTGGTATCTTTGGTCGTGGCGATGATGCCAGTGCTCTGGCTATTGGGGACACTGCCCATCATTGGGTTTGGCATCGACCCGCTATCCATCCTGGTCCCTTTCCTGATATTTTCAATCGGCGTTTCGCACGCCGTGCAGATGACCAAATCATGGGAGCGCGAAGTCATCGGAGGTGCCGATAGCCTGACCGCAGCCAAGCATTCGTTTGCCACGATTTTCATCCCGGGCACGCTGGCGCTGGTGACCAATGAGCTCGGCTTTGCCGTCATTATGCTGATCCCGATCGACATCGTGCGGGAGCTTGGCATCACCGCGTCGCTGGGTGTGGCATGGATGATCATTACCAACAAAATGTTGCTGCCGATCATGCTTTCGTACCTGACCATGTCGAAATCAGCGCTCGGTAAAGAGGCAACGCAAGAGCACCGGGTGGAGCAGATATGGCACACCGCCGCGCTATGTGTGCAGAAGAAACGCGCCACGGTTATCGTCGCGATTTCAGCGGTGGTGTTGGCACTGGGCTTGTGGAAGGCCCATGACCTGAAGGTCGGCGACTACGGCTCAGGTGTGCCCGAGCTGCGTGCCACCTCGCGTTACAACATGGACAATGACGTCATCGTGTCCAAGTTCGCGGTCGGCGTGAACACGCTTGGCGTTGTCGCGCAAACCAAGGGTGTACAGGGCGCATGTACCAATTACGACATCATGTCGACCATCGAGAAGTTCGATTGGTATATGCAAAACGTGGAGGGTACGCAATCAGTGATGTCGCTGCCGGGGCTGGCGCGCAATATCAACGCCGGTTTCAACGAGGGTAATTTGAAATGGCGTCAATTGCCGCGGGACACGACGATGATGGCGCAGAGCGTGACGCCTATCGATACCGCCACCGGGTTGCTCAATCCGGATTGCTCAGCCATGCAGATATTGGTGAACACCACCGACCAACAGGGTGACACGTTGAAGCGCCTCGTGGCAGAGGCAAAGAATATCGCCAAGGAAAGCAACAGCGACAAGCTCGAATTCAAGCTCGCCACCGGCAACATGGGCGTCACGGCAGCGACCAACGAAGCGGTTGATAGTGCGCGCTTTGAAATGCACGCGGCAATTTTCGGCGCGCTGCTGCTGATGTGCTGGGCAACCTTCCGTAGTTTGCGTGCGACGCTCTGCATCCTGATTCCACTGGCCATCGTGTCGGTGCTGTGCGAGGCATTGATGCCATTGCTGGGTATCGGCCTGAAGGTATCTACACTCCCGGTGATCGCGCTAGGTGTCGGCGTCGGTGTTGATTACGGAATCTATTTGTTTGATCGCCTCGAAGTTCACCTCGAGGAGGGCATGGAATTGGACGCAGCGTTTTTTGAAGCGCTCAAGGAGCGCGGTGCCGCAATGATCTTCACTGCGGTCACGATGACGCTCGGTGTCGGTACATGGGCAATGTCGGCGCTGAAATTTCAGGCCGATATGGGCGTGTTGCTGGCATTCATGTTCTTTCTGAACATGCTCGGTGCGATTTTCCTGTTGCCAGCTTTGGCGGCGTTCCTGTTGAAACCGCACAAGAAACCAAATTAGAAATGAAACTCCAGCACTGGCGCGGTTCCTGGACATAAAATGACTGGAAAACCGCGCCAATGCTAGAGTTTGTCAAATATACATTTATGGATTCCGCCATGCGCGCCACTTGTGCCGCATGCAAAACCTGCCTCATCGCAGCGTTGCTGTTTGGGAGCACGACGGCCCAAGCCGTCGGCGACGAGCCCGCGAATTTCGTATCCTGGCGTACCGGTCTCTCGTCGTCAGCGCAGCCAAATACAGCGTTTCTGGAGCGGGCCAAGTCGCTTGGTTACGACTTGGTGATCAATCTTGCGCCACCTGAATATCCGGAGGCGGTACATAACGAAGGGGCGATACTCGCTGCCCAAGGTGTTGCGTACCTGAATATTCCCGTGTGTTTCGGTAATCCCACCGCAGAGGACTTCCGATTGTTCAGCGACGTGCTGAAATCTGCCGGCCGAAAAAATGTGCTGGTGCACTGCCAGATAAACTTGCGCGGCTCATCGTTTAGCTACCTCTACCGTGTCATTGGCGAGTCGGCGAATGAAGATGAGGCGCGCAGCAAACTCACGGGTGTGTGGATGCCAAACCCGGTCTGGAAAAAATTCATCGAAAGTACATTGGCCGCCCACGGCAGGAAGC